>NZ_JBFTZS010000005.1:0-28765 GCF_056406675.1 Caulobacter sp. P1_B12_2
GCGCTGGGCCGGGTGACCGGCGTTCAGCTGGCCCGCGATTTCGGCGAAGGCAACGCGGTCTCGATCCGCGGCGTCGAGCCCGACCTGAACCGTGTCGAAATCAACGGCATGAGCACCCTGTCGACGGCGGGCAACCTGTCTGTCTACGGCGGCGGCGGCCGTTCCAACGACTTCCGCGAACTGGCCGCCGAACTGGTCCAGTCGATCGACGTGTTCAAGGGCTTCACCGCCGACATGACCGAAGGCGGCGTCGGCGGGACGGTCTCGGTGATCACCCGCAAGCCGCTCGACTTCGCCAAGCCCACCATCTCGATGACCGCTTCCGCCCAGAAGCTGGACACGATGGACGACTGGACCCCGCGCGGCAACATCATCGCGGCCGGCAAGTTCTTCGACGACCGCCTGGGCCTGATGGCCAACGTCACCTATGACAAGGTCGATACGCGTGGCGACTTCGTCCGCAACTCGTCGTGGGGCCGCTTCGCCGATTTCGACGCTTCCGCCGACAAGACCGTCCCGTACTACAACAGCGCCTACAACCAGCAGATCAACGCGCTGGCGCGCGGCGTCACGACCCAGGCGGGCTGCACCGCGCTGACCACGCCGGACGGCACCCAGATCTCGACCGCCAACCTGCGCACCGCCTGTCAGTCGCAATGGTACGACTACGCGCCGCGCACGGCCCGCTACGGCGTCTGGTATCGGGGCGACGAGCGCGTCACCGCTGAATTCACCGCGCAGTATCGCTTCACCGACAAGCTCGACGCCTGGATCAGCTACAATCGTAACGAGCGCAGCCAGACGCTCAACGACATCAACTACGGCACTGACTTCACCTCGGCGATCCGCCTGCGCAACACGGCCACCGCCACCACCTGCTCGGCCACCGACACCACGGGCAGCTCCGTCAAGGTCGACGCCAACCACAACGTCACCGCCTATACGCTGGGCAACTGCCTGAACACGGCCAGCGCCGGCGGCCAGAGCGGCTTCGGCATCAGCGCCCGCGACTTCTCCCTCAAGACCACCAGCGACTACGTCAGCTTCGGCGGCCGCTACAAGGGCGACCGTCTGCAGGTCGAGTTCCTGGGTTCGACCGCCAAGACCGACAACACGACCGAGACCAACAACGTCAGCGTCACCTTCGACACCCCCGGCCTGGCTGTGACCCTGGATCCGGGCACCGGCAATCCGTCGTTCAAATTCGCTCCGGGCTACAGCCCCAGCGACGCCGCGGCGATCCGCCAGTTCCAGATCCAGTACCGCCCGTCGCTCGCGTACCAGGACGAAAAGCAGTTCAAGCTCGACTTCGACTACGACACCCACCTGCCGTTCATCACCAAGGTGGAGTTCGGCGGGCGCACCACGGACTACAAGACGTCGGGCTACGGCTATGGCGGCTTCATCCTGAACGGCGGGGCCAACCCGTATTCGACCCTCGACGACACGGTGATCTACTCCAACGCGGTCAACTCGACGGCGACGATCTCGAACGTCGCCGGGGCTCCCGATCAGACCAATCCGGTGCTCGGGGCGGCCAACACCACGGGCTATTGGGGTTCCAGCGAGGTCTGGTCGCGGGCGTTCGCCAACTCGGTGTTCGCCAGCAGCATGTCGCCGCTGCCCAGCGAATTCTACTTCGGCGGCGGCACGACCCCGTCGATGTGGAACTATCCCGACTTCGACAAGATCTCGCAGAACCTCGACACCACGCACTTCAATCTGAACAACATGAAGAGCACCGTCGGCAACGATGGAAATACCTACACTCAGATCCCGTACAACATTCGCGAAGAGACCAACGCGCAGTACATCAAGTTCAACTATAACTTCCCGGTTGGACCCTACGACATCGACGGCAACTTCGGTTGGCGTCGAGTTCAGACCAAGGTGACCGCGGCGGACGTGTCGACGCGCAGCTCGACCTATGCGGCGACCAACGGCGGCACCTCGACCACCTACGTGCTGAGCAACAGCTCCGCCAAGTCCGAGCGGGACTACACGGTGTGGCTGCCCAGCTTCAACGTCGGCCTCTGGTTCGTCCCGAACAAGCTGTCGACTCGCTTCGGCTTCGCCCAACTGATGGCCCGCCCGCGCCTCGACTTCCTGAAGCCGGTGCTGAACTGCACGGACGACCGCTCGCCGGACGCCAATGGCGACTTCGACGAACCGAGCTGCACGGCCGGCAACCCGGACCTGAAGCCCTATCGCGCCAACCAGTACGACCTGAGCTTCGAATACTATCCCAACCAGGACACCCAGATTTCGGTGGGTCTGTTCTACAAGGACATCAAGCAGTTCTACGTCTCGTCCCGCACGCTGATCGGCAAGCGCGACGTGTACGGCGACGGCTCCCTGTACAACGTCAACACCTACATCAACGGCGACGGCGCCAAGATCTCGGGCGTGGAAATCACGGCCAAGACCGCGTTCACCTTCCTGCCGGGCTTCCTGTCGGGCTTCGGTGTCGACGCCAACTACACCTACCAGAAGGCCAAGGACGTCGAGCTGTACTCGATCCTCGACGGTTCGCCGCTGCCGTTCCCGGGCCTGTCGCCCGACAGCGCCAACGCGACCCTGTGGTATGACAAGGGGCCGTTCAACGCCCGCCTGGCCTACAACTTCCGCTCCAAGTACCTGGTCTCGGCCGCCGACACCTCGGGCCAGCCCGTGTACCGCGACTCGACCGGCTATCTGGACGGCAAGGTCACGTGGAAGCCGAACCTGTTCAACATCCAGGGCCTGTCGTTCTTCGTCGAAGGCAAGAACCTGACCAAGGAAGAAGAACGCTCGACCGCCGGCGACATCCGCCTGACGGAACTGGGCTACTTCGGCCGCCGCTTCTTCGTCGGCATGACGGCGAAGTTCTAGGACCTAGCCAGGTGCGGCGTCCCGGTGTCGAGCCGGGACGCCCGCCACGCTCCGCGACCCTCACGATCTAGGAACGACTTCAGGGCCGCGCCGGTATGGCGCGGCCCTTTTTGTCTTCACCATGGTCGGCAGGCCTAGCGCGGCAGCTGGAACACCCGGAACCGCCGCACGCGCAGGTGGCTCAGCGTCGTGCGCAGGCCGAACCAGCCGCGGGTGTAGGGCTCGGCGTCGTTCAGCTCGAACAGCTTGCGGTCGTCGYTCCAGTACTGGATCAGCCCGCCGTCGGCCACGAGCCGAACCGTCTGCCACCGGTTGGGAACCAGCATCTCGTCGGCCGCCGCGTGGTCGTGCCGGGGCAGCAGCGGCCGGTCGCCCGGACGGCCGACATAGCGGCGGAAACGGGTCGAGGTGTTGGCGTTGCCGCCCTGGCCCACATAGTACGTCTTCAGCGTGTCGTAGTCGGCGAAGGCGCCTGTTCGTGGCGTAGCCAGTGGGCTGCCTCCGCCGGCGTCACGGGCCATCCAGAAGGCGTTCAGGTCGCTGACCCGATCGTGGGGACCGCCCGCCGAGACCGCCTGGGCTTCGTACTGGATCATCACCGGGCCGATCAGCTCGGGCCGGAACCACAGGGTCAGGCCGGCGGGGGCGTCGATGTCGAGCACGCCGTCCTGGACGTCGACCTTGGCGGGCTTCTCGGCTTCTAGCGCCCACTGGTCCAGGCCATGGCGGAAGTCGTCGGCGTGCAGGCGGCGGCCGTGCCGAGGGGGGCGGGGTGAAGCCGCGAAGGCGGGCGTGGCCGCCAGACAGGCCAGCCCGCCGAGGATCGCGCGGCGTCTCATCGCTCGTCTCCGTCCGTCGTTGCTTCGATGCGGCGGGTAGGATCGGCGGTCAGGTCGGACACGTCCTCGGCGACGATCGGCTCCGCGCCCTGCATCCAGGCCAGATCCAGCCCCGTGAACCGCGCGCCGTGCACGGCCTGCAGCAGGATCGGCGGGCGGGGATCGGGCGTCAGGGTCTCGATGCGGACATTGTCCAGCTTCAGGCCCGAGACGTGCCGGGCCCACAGGCCATGGGCGGGGGTGGGACCGAACATGCTGGGCTCGGGATAGGCGTGGGTCATGTCGTCCGGCCGGCGGTCGGTCCAGGCCGCATCGCCGCCGCCGGCATAGACCAGACGGATGTCGCTCAACTCGACATCCTCGATCGGATCGCCCTCCAGGCCCGCGATCGTGGCGGCGTAGTCGGGCAGGATGTCCAAGGCGGTCAGGTTACGAACGCTGACCCGTCGAATGGCGCCGCGCGTCGTTCCCTCGGGACCGCGCCCCCGGTCGCCCAGCCGCAGAAACAGCGGGGCGGTGGTCACCTCACGCATGACGATGTCGCGGATCGTGACGTCCTCGATCACCCCGCCGTCGACGGTCTCCAGCGCCAGGCCGCGCGAACGGGTGAAGACGCAGTCGCGGATCGTGATGTGCCGGAAGCCGCCGTTSGACTCSGTGCCCAGCTTGATCCGGCCGGTGACGCGGTCCTGGTCGGGGGACAGCTGCTGAGTGCGGCCCTCGGTCCCGTCCAGCATGGTCCCCAGGTCGAAGCCGCTGACGTGGCAGCGGGTGATCTCGACGCGTTCGGTGGCGCGGACCTCGCCCAGGGCCAGCGAGCTTTTCAGCACGATGGCGTCGTCATTGGGCGTGTTGACCCGGCAGTCGGCGATGGTCACGTCGCGGCAGCAATCGATGTCCAGCCCGTCGCGATTGGTGTCGACGCGCAAGGACCGGATCGTGAGGTCGTCGCAGCCGGTGGCCAGCACCGCGAAGTGACCGCCGCGCCAGATCGTGAAGCCTTCGAGGCGGGCGCGGCGGGCGTTCTTCAGGGCGATGGCCTTGTTGCCCTGGCCGGCCATGGCCTCGAGGTCCGGCACGAGGATCGCCATCTCCTCGGGGGAAAGGCCCGCCATGCTGACCGGAAACTCGCCGGCCTGGCGGGTCCAGCGCGAGCCAGGGCCTTCGCGAGTCATGCCGACGCCGTCGATCAGGCCCGGACCGACGATGGCGACGTCCTCGACGTCGTCAGCCCAGATCAGGCTGTTGCGCCAGTGGCTGTGGCCGAAGTCCTGGTAGAGGTCGAACGGGTTGGGCTCGGCGGGATCGTAGGCCCCTGCATGACGGGCCGGGTCGGCGGCCTCCAGCACGCAGTCTTCGTCCAGCCGCAGCGTGACGCCGCTCAGCAGGCGGATCGAGAACGACAGCCAGCGCCCGGCCGGCAGCACCACCTCGCCGCCGCCGACCGCATGGGCCACGGCGATCGCCGCGTTGATCGCGTCGGTGTCCAGGGTCACGCCGTCGCCCAGCGCCCCGAAATCCCGGACGTCGAGCGGCGGCAGGGTCATGCGTAGAGGCCGTGCCGCTTGAAGAAGGCGCTCAGCAAGGCGGGCCAGGGCATGGCGACGCCGCCGGGGCCGTTCAGCCCGAAGCCGTGGCCGCCGGACTCGAAGACGTGCAGCTCGCTGGCGATCTTCTGGGCGCGCAGGGCCTGGAACATCATCAGGCTGTTCTCCATCGGCACCACCTTGTCGTCGGCGGCGGCGGCGATGAAGGTGGGCGGGGCGTCGGCGGGGATGTCGTGCTCGGCCGACACCGCCAGGCGCTGGGCGTCGGTGGGGTTGGAGCTCAGCAGCGACTTCAGCGAGCTGCCGTGGGCATGTGGCGCGGTCATGGTGACGACCGGGTAGAACAGGCCGGCCGCGTTGGGGCGGGTCGACAGGCGGTCGGCGGCGTCGATCGGGGCGTACGACTCTGTTGCGAAGCGGGTGGCCAGCCGCGCGGCGACGTGGCCGCCGGCCGAGAAGCCGGTCACCGCGATCCGTTCGGGGTCCAGACCCCACTTGCCCGCATTGGCGCGGATCAGGCGGATGGCGCGCTGGGCGTCCTGCAAAGACACATCCGGACCCGCCGCCCAGCCGTCGGCCGGCAGGCGGTAGTCCATGACGAAGGCGGTGACGCCCTGGTCGGCGATCCAGGCGTCGATCGAGCCGCCGGCCTTGCTGACCGCCACGCGGATATAGCCGCCGCCGGGGATCATCAGGATGGCCGCGCCGTTCGGCTTGGCCGGCCGGCGCATCATCAGCCAGGGCTTGGTGATGTTCAGGAAGGCGGTGTCGTTGGGATCGCCGCCGGGCTTGCGCAGGATCACCTGCTCGGTGACCGTGACCTTCTCGCCGCCGGGCGGCTTGCCGGGCCACAGGTCCATGACCTCGATGGTCGAGGCGGTCGCGGCTTGGGCGCGGGCCAGGGCCGGCGCGGCGAGGGCCAGGGCGCCCAGGCCCAGGAGCGAGCGACGATCAGTTGCCACGGGGAATCTCCGCGCKGCGGGCGGCGCTGGGCGCCAGGACGAAGGTGTCGGGCGAGGGCGGCTTGGCCGGGTCGAACGGCGACAGGCCGTCGGCCAGATGGGCGGCCAGGTCCGGGACCTGGGCGCGGATCCCCGCGACCACGCACTCGGCCAGCACATAGGCGCCGTAGTTATTGTGATGGGTGGCGTCCCTGCCGCCGTCGCCGAAGGCCTTCGGGGCGTCGGCGGGACCCAGGGCCTCGTAGAAGGCCGCGCTCATCGTCAGCAGGTCGATCACCGGGACGCCGGTTTCGCGACCGACGGCGCGCACGGCCTCGGGATAGTCGCCGTGGGTGTTCACGATCTTGCCGGCCGCGTCGAACTTGCGGCGGTGCATTGAGGTCACCAGCACCGGCTTGGCCCCGCGCCGCCGCGCCTCGCCGATATAGGCCTTCAGGTAGTCGCGGTAGGTGGTGGCGGCCTCGGCATAGGTCTGAGGCCAATTGGCCTTCTGGTCGTTGTGCCCGAACTGGATTAGCAGCCAGTCGCCCGGTTTGATCCGGCTGAGCAGCTTGTCCAGCCGGTGCTCGAACAGGAACGACTTCAGCGTCTCGCCGGACTCCGCGTGGTTGGCCACCGAGACGTCGGGCTTGAAGAACCGGGGCAGCATCTGGCCCCAGCTGGCGCCGGGCTCGAAGCGCTGATCCGTCACCGTGGAGTCGCCGGCCAGGTAGACCACCGGCACGGTCACGGGCTCGACCCGAATGCGGCGCACGGCCGGAGCCGGTCCGCAGAACTCCAGGGTCAGCTTATCGTCCCAGTTATACGAGCCTTCCTCGCGCGGATTGAGCAGCACCCGCACGCCGCCGGGAGCGTTGAGCGGCGGCGCGGTCAGGGCGGCGGTGCGGACATTGACGACGAACGTGACGGTCGCGGTCTTGCTGGCCTTCGTGACGATCCGCTCGGCCATCAGCCGCCGGGACTCGGCCTTGACGGTGGTGTCCGACGCGGCCTTGCCGCCCAGCTCCAACGTCACTCGATAGTCGCCCTCGGGCACGGCGATCGAGAACAGGAACGGGYCGCCAAGGGACATGGGGCCGGGKGAGGGCTCGAAGCCATGGCCGACCGCAGGATCGTAGGCGGCGTCACGGGCGACACGGACGTGTCCGGGCGCGATCTTGTCGTCGCCGAAATCGAAGGCCCAGGTCGGCATCGGTTTCACGGGCTCCGCCGCCCAGCCGGCGGTTGGCGCGACAGCGAGGGCGGCCAGGACGGCGCGTCTGTGCATCATCAAGGCGCGGCCTCCCTCTGTCGGTCTCTGGGCGATCTGTGTCGCGGCGTTGATCTCAGAAATATCGGCCACGCGACGCCAAGGCAACGGATTTCACATTTCGAGACGTAGTCCCGTAAAGTGAAACTCAAGGCATCAACTGCCCGCCGTTGACGTGCAGGATCTGGCCCGTGACGTAGCCGCTGACGCTGGGCGAGGCCAGGAATAGGATCGGCCCGACCACGTCCTGCGGCTCGCCGATCCGGCCCAGATGCACGGCGTTCTTCATCGCTTCCATGCGGTCGGCCGGGGTCTGGGCGTGGAAGGGCGTGGCGATCACCCCGGGCGCGACGGCGTTGACCCGGATGTTCCGCTTGGCCAGATCCCGGGCCATGTGGCGGGTCAGGTTGTGCACATAGGCCTTGGCCGAGGCGTAGTGGCCGGAGCCCGGTCCGCCGCCGTCGTTCGCGGCGATCGAGCCGAGGTTGACGATCGACCCACCGCCCTGGGCTTCGAGGTGCGGCACGGCGGCCTGGGAGGCGGCGATCAGCGAGCGGACATTGAGGTTCATCACCGCGTCGAAGGTGTCCTCGGTCCAGTCCATGAACAGGTGTCGGCCGGTCAGGGAGCCGGCGTTGTTGACCAGGATGTCCAGCCGGCCCAGGGCCTGGGCGGCGGCCTCGACCATCGGCGCGGCCTGGGCCGGATCGCCCAGGTCGGCCTGGATGGCGACCGCGAACCCGCCTTCCGCCAGGATCGCGTCAACGACGGCGTGGGCCGCCTCGGCGCTGGAATTGTAGTGCACCGCCACCCGCGCGCCCTTGCGGGCGAAAGCCTGGGCCGTGGCCGCGCCGATGCCGGTGCTGGCGCCGGTGACCAGCACGCCCTTGCCGTGGAAATCGTCGAACATGGAAACGCCTTTCAAGGCCGCGACGGGCCGACTGGGAGGGTGAGCGTGGCGCCCTTCAGGCCCGGCGCGCTGGCCTGGACCGTCACGGCGCCGCTGGAGCCCGACCCTCGCACGAAGGCCGTGGCCTTGCCGCGCCAGGCCTGGCGGGTGGGCGAGGCGAACGGCGTGTGGTCGGTCGGGGCGGCGTTGTCGGCGGCGACCAGACGGCCGGAACCGCCGACCGAGAAGGTGATGGCCGCGTTCGAGGACGGTACGACCACCCCGTTGGCGTCCACCACCTGGGCGCGGACCAGGGCCAGGTCGTCGAAGGTCGAGCCCACGGCCTTGTCGTCGCTCGCCAGCACCACGCGAGCGGGCCGGCCGGCGGTGCGCAGCACGTCGCGCGGCCCCGAGGCGCCGCAGGACGCCGCCACCTCGCCCGGCGCGAAGGTCACGCTCCACTGCCGGGGCGAGCCGTCGGCGGGCAGGGGCTTGGCGCCCAGGGCCTTGCCGTTCAGCGTCACCTCCACCGAAGGGCAGTTGCTGTAGACCTCGATGGTCTCGGGATGCGGCGACAGGTCGGCCGGCGTCCAGTCGTCGGCGATATCGATCTTGGCCCGAGGCGTGGCGACGGCGATCATGGTCGGCAGGGCGGGGGCGGGACCCGCGCCGTCGTTGGACGGCGGCGGCGCGGCCGGGGCGGCGTTGCGCACCACGTGGATCACGGGCGTCTCGGCCCACCAGCCGGCCCGCTGCATGCCCGAGACCTTCAGCGCCCCGGTGCGGTCGAGCAGGCCGGCGGGGTTGTCGATATTGGGCCAGCCGCTGCGGTCGGACTCGCCCAGGTAGTCGATCCCGGTCCACAGGAACATGCCGGCATAGGGGGCGTAGTCGCGCACCGCGATCCACGAGCCGCGCGTGTGGCTGTTCTCGGTTCCGACGATCTTGCGGGCCGGTTTCGCCTCGTGGGCGGCGGTCAGTTCGTTCTCGCGGTAGTTCTGGCCGACCACGTCCAGCATGTCGGCCAGGCCGTTGCTGTAGTCGCCGGTCACGTTGGGGCGGAACAGGCCCATGGTCACCGGCCGGGTCGGATCGGCGGCGTGCATCACGTCCAGCAGGCTCTTCAGCGCCGCCTTGGCCTGGACCGGATAGGCGGTGTCGTGGATCTCGTTGCCGGCGCTCCAGATCACGACGCTGGGGTGGTTGCGATCGCGGCGCAGCATGTCGCGGGCGTCGCGCTTGTGCCAGTCGCCGAAGAACAGGTGGTAGTCGCCGGGGTTCTTGGCGACGTTCCACTGGTCGAACAGCTCGTCCATGACCACGAAGCCCATCTGGTCGGCCAGGTCGAGAAACGCGGGCGAGGGCGGGTTGTGGGCGGTGCGGATGGCGTTGACGCCCAGGGCCTTCAGCGCCGTGAAGCGCTGGCGCCAGACGGCGTCGGGCACGGCCGCGCCCAGCGCGCCGCCGTCGGCGTGCAGGGCCACGCCCTTCAGCTTGATGTTCTTGCCGTTCAGCCAGAAGCCGGTGTCGGCCTCGAATTTCGCATCCCGAACGCCGAACGGCACGACCTCGCGGTCGAGCACTTGTCCGTCGCCTCCGACCACTTGGATCGCGGCCTTGTAGAGGTTTGGGTTGGCCAGATTCCACAGGCGAGGCGTGGGCAGGTCGACCTGCGCGCTCAACGTCTCGGTGCGGGCGACGCCGATCGCGACCGGCGCGACGCTGCGCTTGGCCATCACCTTGCCGTCCGGATCGGTGACGACGATCTCAAGCCCGGCGTTGGCGTCGGCCTTGCCGCTGTTGGTGATCTCGATCTCGACCTTGGCGACGGCCCGGTCCTTGGCGATCGTCGGCGTGCTGACGAAGGCGCCGCCTTGCTCGACGTGCAGGTCGCCGGTCTCGATCAGCCGAACGTTCCGATAGATCCCCGAGCCGGCGTACCAGCGCGACGACGGCGCGAACGAGGTGTCGGCGCGCACGGCCAGCACGTTGAGTCCGTCGGCGCGCAGGAAGTCGGTGATGTCGTAGCGCAGGCCGACATAGCCGCTGGGCCGATGGCCCAGGTGATGGCCGTTGATCCAGACGCCGCTGCGCTCCATCACCCCGTCCAGCTCGACGAACACCCGACGGCCGGGCGCGGGTTTGACGTCGAGGGTCTTGCGGTACCAGGCCACGCCGGTGGGCAGGAAGCCACCGGCTCCACCGGCCCGCGCCTTGAGGTCGAACGGCCCGGCGATGGCCCAGTCGTGCGGGACCGAAACAGCGGCCCAGCGGGAGTCGTCGAGGGCGGCGGTCTCCGCGCCTTCAGGGTCGCCCTGGACGAAGCGCCAGCCGTCGGCGAGAGGCGTCGTGGTGCGGTCGGCGGCGTGGGCGGCGGTCGTCAGCAGGGTCAGGGCGGTGGCGGCGAGGAGGAAATGGCGGGTCTTGAGCACGGGGACTCCTGTCGTTCAAATCTCAAAAGTCTTGTCATCCCGGGCGTAGCGAAGCGCAGACCCGGGACCGACGCCTGAGCGCCGCGTTCCATGTCGGTCCCGGATCGGCGCGCTCCGCCCTTGTCCGGGACGACAAGGGGGGCTACGGCCCGCCCACGCGCTCGACCGGATCGCCGTCCAGGTCGATCCGCTGCCGGACGATCTCCAGGTGATCCCCGGCGTCGCGCATCTCATAGAGCTTGCCGCGGGCGTTCTTGAACGGGCGGTGGAGCACCATCATCAACTGGCCGTCGAAGCGCTTGAACAGCATGCCGTGGCCGCTGTCGTAGCGGATCAGCGGCTCCAACTGCTCCCACGGCCCGGCCAGGGTCCCGCTCTTCGAGCGGGCCTGGGACTGGACATAGCCCTTGGCGTCGTAGCTGGACCACAGCATCAGCAGGACGCCGGTCCTGGTGCGGAACAGCTCGGGGCCGTCGGTGACGAACACCGTGTCGCCGGCCGCCTGTTTCTGGCCCTTGGCCCAGGGCGCGTCGCTGGCCTTGAACAGAACGGTCGCGGGGCCCTTGGCGTCCAGGTCGTCGGTGACCGGAATGGCCTCGATCGTGCCGTCGGTGGCCTGCAGCCACTCGTGGGCGTAGACGAACCAAGGCTTGCCGGCCGGATCGACATAGAGGGTGCCGTCCAGTGTCATCAGATCCTTCGGCGCGGCGGGCTCGCCGTCGCGGAGCAGCTCGAACGGGCCTTCAGGGCGTTCGGCCACAGCCACCACCGTGCCCCGGCGATAGGGCGTGCGCTTGTCGATCGGCGGCAGGCTGGCGGCCTCGTCGTGGAAGGTGGTGAACAGCCACCATCGGCCGCGCCATGGGTGGACCTCCGGCGCCCAGGCGCCGCCCTTGAACCAGGCGTCGGTCGGCGCGACGAACACCGCCTTGGCGTGGCTCCAGGCCTTCAGGTCGCGGCTGGTGTACATCATCGTGCCCAGGCCGGGTGTCCCGCTGACGGCCTCGATATTGGACGTGTAGAGCCGATAGAGACCCGCCTTGGCGTCAACGACGATCCAGGGATCGTGCAGCGGCATGTCGGGCAGGGCTAGCGTGGCGGGCTTCGCCGCTTGAGCCGTGGCGCCCGGCGGAGGCGCGGCCTGGGCCAGGGCGCCTGTCGCGCCGATCGCCGCCAGGGCCAACCCCAGCATCACCGTCCTGGCCATCATGCGGTACTCCAGACAGATAAGGGGACGGCCCCGCGCGAGGCGGAGCCGTCCGAGTCACTAGAAGCGGTAGTTCAGTCCGACCACGAACGAGCGGCCGGAGTGGACGTAGAGCAGGGTGTCGTCGCGACCGGAGTCGCGGCCGTAGCGCAGCGGCTCGTCGGTCAGGTTCTGGCCCTCGACCGACAGACGCAGCTGCTTGCTGATGTTGTAGGACGCGCTGAAGTCGATGTTGGTCGAGCCGTCGACGACGGTCACGTCGTGGCCGTTCACGTCGCCCAGCACGTTGAGCAGATAGTCCGAACGGTGGGCCGCCGAGACCCGGGCGCTGACCTTCTCGTCTTCATAGTAGAGGGTCAGGTTGTAGGCGTCGGGCGACAGGCCGGTGAAGTTGGCCGTCTGGGTCAGCAGCTCGTTGGCCGCCGTGTTCGGGTTGTCCACCCGGGTGATGTAGGTGATCTCCGACTTCACGTGCGTGTAGTTGGCCAGCACCCCGAACCGGCTCCAGAAGCCGGGCAGGAAGCTGAACGGGCTCTGGAAGTTGACCTCGTAGCCGTCGAGCGGACCGCCGGGCGTGTTGACCTTGCGGTTCACGGTCACCGTGGTGGTCGGCAGGGTCGGGCACTGCGGGGCGGCGGTCAGGCTGCAGCCGCCGCTAACCAGGACCGACGGGTCCAGGCCCAGGGTGTTGAACACCGCCAGTTCGCTGACGCCCTGAATGAAGGTGTCGATGTCCTTGTGGAAGTAGCCAACCGAGATCAGCGAGTCCTTGGCGAAGTACCATTCGGCCTGCAGGTCGACGGTCTTGGCCCGGATCGGCTGCAGGTCGGGATTGCCGATGCTGACGTTCTGGGTCTGGGTGTTGATCGTCGTGGTCGGGGCCAGGTCAGTATATTCAGGGCGCGACAGGGTCTTGCCGGCCGACAGGCGCAGCAGGAAGTCCGGCCGGACCTCGGCGCTGACGTTCATCGAGGGCAGGGTGTCGGAATATTCGTTGTCGATGGTCACGACGTTGCGGGTCGCGCCGGCGCTGACCACGCCGGTCGAGGCGACCTCGGTCTTGACCCGGCGCACGCCGACGTCGCCCTTGATCGGCACCGACCAGAGATCGAAGTTGAAGTCGGCCATGGCGTAGCCGGCGAAGATCTCCTCCTTCACGCCGCGGATCACCTGGTTGAGGGTGTCGTACTGCGAGCCGGGCACGGCGGCGCAGTTGCACTCGATGTTCAGCTTGCCGATGAACTTGTCGAGATCGACCGCCGCCCAGGACGACGGCACGCCCGTCCCGCCCAGACCCTTGCCGAAGCCGCTGATCTGGCGCGAGACGTCGGCCAGGGTCGTGCCGGCCGGCAACGGCGGGTTGGCGCCGTTGGAGCCGAACCCGACCTCGTAGTTGCTCCAGGTGTTCTTGCGCTGCGACAGGCCGGCGCGGATCGAGACGAAGTCCGCCGCCTTCCACTTGGCGTTCACCTCGGCGGTTTCCAGCTTGTTCTTGGTGTCGAGATAGCGGCCGACGAACTGGCCGTTCACCGTGCCGTCCGCGCCCAGCGGCGCGAACTTGAAGCTGTTGGGATTGGTGATGTCGATGACGTGGTTCAGGGTCGGGACGTTGTTGTTGCCGCGGAAGTCGAACGAGTAGCCGTTGACGTTCGGCGCATCGAACTGGACGGTCGTCCGCTCGGGGTTCTTCAGATCCGACCGCGACGAGCCGATCAGGCCGTCGATGCTGAACCGCTCGCCGAAGTCGTGGCGCCCCGACAGCACATACTCGCCGAAATAGGTGGTGTAGCGGTCGCGCAGGCCCTCGCTGCGGATGTCGACGCCGTTGAACAGGCCATAGTCCCACGACCCGTCAGGGGCGAAGTGGGCGTCGAGGATCGAGCTGTGGGCTTTGCCGTTGGCCTGGGCGATCGAGCGGCCGAACGAGATGGCCTCGATATAGTTGTCGTGGCGCAGGTTCTCGAACGTGCCGAGCAGCATGTCGAAGTTCAGCTCGGTGGCGCTGGACGGCTTCCATTGCAGGGCGCCGGTGACGCCCGTGCGCTCGTATTCGGTGCTCGAGCGACGGTAGCGCGGAATGCGGGGCGCGAAGGCGCCGGAGCCGGCGGCGGGGACCGCGACCGTGCCGCCGAAGTTGTCGGTGCGTGAGAACACGCTGTTATAGGCCGACAGCACCGAGGTGCGGGGCAGGCCGAACGCGCAGTTGGCGGCGTCGGTGCCCTTGGCGGGCGTGGTGGCCGGGTTCTGCGGCGTGTAGCCCAGCGGCGAGCAGAAGCCGCCGTCGGCGCTGGCCGGCAGCAGCTCGACGGCCTCGTAGCCTTCCTCGACGGCGGTGCGCTTGGAATAGGCCACCGAGACCAGGGCGCCGAAGTTGCCCCAGGTGTTGGAATAGAGGCCGGTGAAGCGGGGCTGGGTGTCGCGCGACAGGCTGTTGTGGAACGCCTGGGCGCCCAGGGCGATGGTCTGGCCGCGATAGTCGAACGGCCGGCCGCTGCGCAGATCGACCGTCGCGCCCAGCGAGCCTTCCTCGACATTGGCTGACGAGGTCTTGCGCACCTCGACCGAGTTGAACAGTTCCGAGGCGAAGACGCTGAAGTCGAAGCCGCGGCCGCGGTTGGTGCTGCCGTTGATGTCGGACGAGCCCGTGGCGGTGACGCCCTCGATGCCGTTGATCCGCACCCGGGTGAAGCCGGCGTTCAGGCCGCGCACGGTGATCTGCTTGCCCTCGCCGCCGTCGCCGCGAGTCAGGGAGACGCCAGGGATGCGCTGCAGCGACTCCGCGAGGTTGGCGTCGGGGAACTTGGCGATGTCCTCGGCCTTGATGACGTCGACGATGCCGGAGGTCTGGCGCTTGATGTTCAGGGCGCTGGCCAGGCTGGCGCGGAAGCCAGTGACCACCACCTCCTCGACCGTGTCGGCGTTGGGCGGGGCCGTCGCTTGCGCGGCGTCCTGGGCGTGGGCCGGCGCCAGCAAGGCGGCCGAGGCGAGAACCGCCAGCGAACAGCCTGAGACGAGACGAGCCGCGCGGATGCGTCGGGTGATCATGACTTCCTCCCTCACAGGGCTCGCGCCCTCTTGTTCTTGTGAAGCAACGCCGCCTGCCTTTTCCCGGCCGGTCAGCGCTAAGCATTTCCTCTCATAAAATGGGACATAATCCCATTTCGTGAAAACTTAACGCGAAAGGCGCGTCAGAGCAATCCCGCGGCGAACGTCGTTATCGCTGCGAGGTGAAGGGCGGGGCGCCGGCGTGAGCGACGCTGGCGACGGCGCGCCCGTCAGCGTCGCCAGGGCGACCCGTGTCGCCATTCAGGCGCGGGTCTGGAGACGTCGCCGGCTGTGACCGTTTCGGATCATTCGTACGACTGTCGAGAATTGGTACGCGTGAAAGCAACGCTGACGGTGCATTTCCACAAATATAACCGTCGCCTATGCAGGCGGAGCGCTGCCCATTCCGATTTATGGTCTTGCGTTTCAATTTCGCATTTGTACTATCAATACAAGGCGTCGGTCGACAATGCGCGCCTCGGGAGGGGCGTGTGGTTAGCGGCATGACGGTGCGCACCTGTGGTGCAGGGCAGGGAAGCCGCTGGGCGGCCAAGCGGGCCGCGCGTGAGGCTGGCGCGGAAGCGTCCGGACCGTTCGCCAAGGTTTTCCACGCCACGCATCCCGACATGATGGACGCCGCCAGCGGCCAGGACCTGCGCGACCGCTATCTCATCGACCGTCTGTTCGCGCCCGAGGCGGTGACCCTCAACTATCTGCATCAGGAGCGCCTGGTGATCGGCGGCGCGGCGCCGCTGCTTCAAGAGATCGTCCTGCCGGTTCAAGCCGAACCACCCTCCCTGGCCGGAGCGCCGTTCCTGGCGTCGCGGGAAATGGGACTCGTCAATGTCGGCGAGGGGGCTGGACGGGTCACCGTGGACGGCGCGGCCTACGAACTCGAGCCCCTGGACGCCCTCTACATCGGTCGAGGCGCGGCCGACGTCCGCTTCGCCAGCCATGACCCCGCCGCGCCGGCACGATTCTACCTGGCCTCGACGCCGGCCCATGCGGCCTTCGAAACCCGCGCCTTGTCGACTCGCGCGGCGATCCCGCTGGAACGCGGCGCGCCCGAGACCTCGAACCATCGGATCATCTACCAACTGGTCGTGCCGGGGGTCTGCGCATCGGCCCAGCTTCTTCTGGGGCTGACGATCCTCAAGCCGGGCAGTGTCTGGAACACCATGCCGCCCCACCTGCATGATCGCCGGTCCGAGGCCTATTTCTACTTCCAGCTGGGCCGCGAGGATCGCGTGTTCCACTTCATGGGCGCGCCCGACGAGACGCGTCACCTTGTCGTGGAGAACGAGCAGGCGGTGATCTGCCCGCCGTGGTCGGTGCACTGCGGCGCGGCGACCTCGAACTATGCCTTCATCTGGGCGATGGGCGGCGAGAACCTCGACTATCACGACATGGATGTTCTCGACATTTGTCAGCTTCGGTAGGGGACAGGTCCGTGCTCCTTTCGCCCCCGTCTCAAGACTTCGTCGCCTTGCAAGAGAGAGTTCCAGCATGAAGCCCATGGCCTACACCGCCTTCGCCGCGGCAATGCTGATCGCACCCTTTGCGCCGTTGCCGGCGGCGGCCGCCCCGGCCTCGGCCACCGCGGCGCCGAGCCGCGCCATTCCCTATTCGCGCGCCGACGTGATGCGCCTGGCCGAGACGGTCGCCGACTATCAGCTGGCGACCATGGCGGCCGGATATGTTCCGCCCAACACCTCGCGCGACACCGCCGACCAGAAGGGCTGGGTGCAGGGCGCGCTGTTCGTCGGCCTGACCGACCTGGCCGACCGGTCGCCCAATCCGGCCTACCGGCAAGCCATCGTCGCCCGAGGGCTGGCCAACCAGTGGGAGTTGGGCAAGCGCACCTATCACGCCGACGACCACGTGATCGGCCAGGCCTATCTCTGGGCGGTCCAGAACGGCGTCGGCCCCGAAGCGATCGCGCCCCTGAAGCAGCGGTTCGACCTGATCCTGACCTATCCGCCCAAGGTGGGACTGGCCCACGCAGAATATACCGATCCGCGCGGCGTCGACTGCGATCAGCGCTGGTGCTGGAGCGATGCGCTGTTCATGGCGCCGACCACCTGGCTGGAGCTGTCGAAGGTCACGGGTGATCCGCGCTACGCCGCCTACGCCAAGTCCGAGTTCGCCGCCGTCACCGACTATCTCTATGACCGCGACGAGCACCTCTATTACCGGGACTCCCGCTTCTTCACGCGGCGCGGCCCCAGCGGCGAGAAGGTGTTCTGGAGTCGGGGCGACGGCTGGGTGTTCGCGGGACTGGCCCGGATGATTCCGCTGCTGCCGGCCGGTGATCCCGACCGCCTGAAGATGGAGGCGATCTTCAAGGACATGGCCGGCAAGCTGGCGGCCATCCAGAAGCCCGACGGCTACTGGTCGCCCTCCCTGCTCTCGGACCCGACCAAGTCGCCGCCGGAATCCAGCGGCACGGCGTTCTTCACTTACGGTCTGGCCTGGGGCGTCAAGACGGGCCTGCTGGATCGCGCGACCTTCGAGCCCAGCGTGCGCAAGGGCTGGGTGGCCCTGACGCGCGCGGTCCATCCCGACGGCAAGTTCGGCTACGTCCAACCCGTCTCCGATCGTCCCGAAAGCGTCAGCTACGAGGACACGCAGTTCTATGGCGTGGGCGCGTTCCTGCTGGCGGCGACGGCGGTGGCGGATCTCGATCTCAAGCCGGCCAAGGATCCCACCGTTTCGGCCCAACCGATCGCAAGCAACGCCAGCAAGTAGGGGTTTCCGATGCACAAGCGCGACTTCTTGAAGACCGCTCTCGTCGGGGCGGCGAGCCTGGCGGGTTCCGGCGCGGCCGAGGCGACGCCCGCCAAGGCGCCGGCCAAGTCCGATCGGGCCTACATGGCCGACCTGCTGCAATCCATCGCCGATCCGGTGCTGGCGGCCCTGTCTCAGGGGCGCCTGAAGGCGACGTTCCCGCTGGAGCTCAGCCCGACCTGGGACGGGCGCGACAGGAACGTGGCCTATCTGGAGTGCTTCGGGCGACTGATCTCGGGGGTGTCGCCGTGGCTGAGCCTGCCGGAGGACGCCACCGCCGAGGGACGCACCCGCAAGCGCCTCACCGAGCAAGCGCTGCAAAGCTATGTCCACGCCGTGGATCCCGCGAGCCCGGACTACCTGGCCTGGGGCGGTCAGGGCCAGGCCCTGGTGGACTCCGCCTATTTCACCCAGGCCCTGCTGCGCGCGCCGAAGGCGCTGTGGGAGCCCCTCGATGCGACGACCAAGAAGCGCATCGTCGCCGAGATCAAGGGTCTGCGGCGGGTCAATCCGCCCTTCATCAACTGGCTGCTGTTCGCGGCGATGAACGAGGCCTTCCTGCTGGCGATCGGGGAAGAGTCCGACCCGATGCGGCTGAACACGGCGGTGCGCAAGATCGACGAATGGTACATCGGCGACGGCTGGATCAAGGACGGCGCCACCTTCCACTTCGACTACTACGGCTCCTTCGTCATGCACCCGATGATGGTGCAGGTGCTGGAGGTGATGGAGGCCCACAAGGCTCCGTTCTGGAAGGACGACCTGACCAAATGGCGGGAGCTGGCTGTCAAGCGCGCCCAGCGCTACAGCGAGCACCTGGAGCGGTTCATCTCGCCGGAGGGGACCTTCCCGCCGTTCGGACGCTCCCTGACCTATCGCACCGCCGTGCTGCAGCCGCTGGCGCTGCTGGCCTGGCGCAAGCAGCTGCCCCAGAAGCTCTCGGAAGGCCAGACCCGCGCGGCCCTGGTGGCCGCCCACAAGGCGGTGTTCAGCGAGCCGAGCAATTTCACGCCGGACGGCTTCCTGACCATCGGCTTCGTCGGACACCATCCGACCCTGGGCGACTGGTATTCAAACAACGGCAGCATGTACATCACGACGGAGGGCTTCCTGGCCCTGGGGCTGCCGGCGACCGACAGCTTCTGGACCGCGCCGGCGCAGCCGTGGACGCAGAAGCTGGCCTTCGCCGGCAAGGTGTTCCCCAAGGACTACGCCGTCGATTTTTAAGCCCCGATGGCGCCCCGGGGTTTTCAAGGCAATCGCCGGGGCGTATCAACTACCGGAACGGCGCGTCGCGCCGCTGCCGAGAGTCCTGATTGATGTCCCAGTCCACCGACATCGCTGTTCACGAGGATGATGGGGATCAAGCCGCCTCGTCGCGGACCAGCGCGGGCGCGCTGACCCTGTTCAAGGGGTTGGAGGTGCTCAGCCGCGTGGCCAAGGGCGACGCGACCCTGGGGCAGATGGCCAAGGCGCTGCAGCTCAACAAGACCACCGTCCACCGCCTGGCCTCGACCCTGGTGGAGGCCGGCTTCCTGTCGTTCAATTCCCGCGAGGGCTACGCGCTGGGGACCAAGCTGCTGGAGCTCGGCTACGCCGCCTCCCAGCAGATCACCCTCACCCGCGTCAGCCGTGAGCATCTCCGCCAGCTGTCGATCGACACCGGCGACACCGTGAACCTGGGCGTCCTTGAGCGTGACCAGGTTCACTACATCGACAAGATCCCCGGCTCGCGCCGCATCGAGGTGCGCTGCGTGGTCGGCGAGCGCCAGCCCTTGCGCCACACGGGCCTGGGCAAGGCCCTGCTGCTGGACGAGAGCGAAGAGGTTTGGCGCGAGGTCTTCTTGCGTGAAGCGGCGATCTATCCCCGCTACCGCTATGATCTGCGGCAATGGCTGGAGGTCATGCGGGCCTACCGCCAAAAGGGCTCGGCGCTGGATCTCGACGAGAACGAGGACCACATCCGCTGCGTGGCCGCCCCGATCCGCGACATGAGCGGCAAGATCGTCGCGGCCGTCTCGGTGTCTTCGATCGCGCAGTACATGGACGACGCGCGAATCGAAACGGTGACCGCCTACGTCAAGGAAGCCACCGCCAAGATCAGCGCCGAGTTCGGCTACCGCTAGGCGGCCGGGGTCGCCGTCGCGGCGGATCTGTTCCACTTTTGGCCGATCAAGTCGGTGAACAGTGTTGCGCCAGCGCAACGCTTCGCGGGTCCGCGCCGATTTAGCTGAAAAATATTACAAATGCCGTTCCCATAGCTGCGCGCTTGTGTCGATATGCGTGACAGAAGTTCAGAGGCGCTCAGCGTCCGGGTGAGGAAACAGGTTGGCGCACGTCACGCGCCGCTCGACGCCGGTCAATCGCCTTGAGTTCAACCAAACCTGGCTCTGTCCCGACGCAGGGGACGAGTGGGCCAGGCGCTACGCGGCAAGACCGCAAAGGGGAGGGGAAATAGCATGAAGAAGAAGCTTCTCGTTTCGACCATTCTGGCCATGGGCGTCGGCGGCGCCGGCACGGTCTGGGCGCAGGAGGCCGCGAAGCCGAGCGCTCCAAACGACACGGTCGAAGAGGTCGTGGTGACGGGCTTTCGCTCGTCACTGGAGAAGGCGCTGACCCTGAAGCGCGACGCGATCGCCGTCCGAGACTCGATCGTCGCCGAGGACATCGGCAAATTCCCCGAAGCGAACGTCGCCGAAGCCCTGCAGCGCATCCCCGGGATCTACATGACCCGCGACGGCGCTTCCAACGAAGGCCAGCGCATCGCCATCCGGGGCCTGGGCCCCGAATATACGGTGACGACTCTCAACGGCGCTSCGGTCCATACGACCTCCTCGACCAACGTCGGCGGCTCTTCGCGCGACTTCAACTACGACGTCTTTGCCTCCGAGCTGTTCGGCCGCGTGGACTTCTACAAGACGCCCCTGGCTGAACTTGAAGAAGGCGGCGTCGGCGGCGTGGTCGATCTTCAAACGCCAAGGCCGTTCGACGGCGCGGGCGGCCAGGTTCTGCGCTTCAACGCGGTGGCGTCCTACAACACGGCGTCCAAGAAGATGGACCCGAATGTCTTTGGGTTGTTCTCGAAGACCTGGAGCAACTGGGGCTTCCTGATCGGCGCCGCGCACTCGACCAGCGTCAACATGAAGTCGGGTTTCGAGGCTACGGGCGGCTATAACAGCAACTATCTGGCCGGCCACCCCGTCCCCGTCGACACCAAGACTCCGCCGACCATGCGCAATGGTCCCTTCAACATGGCGCTGGACTGGGCTGATCCGCGAGCGGCGGGCATGCTCGGCAATCGGACGGCGATCGACAAAGCCTATCTGTCGCGTTTCTACCGCTACTACGGCGCTGAAAATACGCGCGATCGCGATGGCCTGGTGTCTTCGCTCCAATACAAGGACGACAAGCTGGATGTGAGCCTCGACGTGTTGGCGTCGCATCTCCAGGACTCGCGTGACGAATTCACCTTCGGCTTGCCGATCCGCAATTCGGCCACCACCAATGTGGCCGCCCGTCCGGGCACCGCTGGTCACAACGGCCTTGTGCCGATCAACGTCAGCATCGTCGACGGCAACCTGCTTCAGGGAACGTTCGGGAACACGTCCTATCTGGGCGAGAGCTACTACTATAACGCCGAGACGAAATTCGGGTACGCCGGCCTGAACGGGAAGTACCAAGTCAACGATTCCTTGAGAGTGACTGGCCAGCTCGCCGCTTCGGACAGCCGGGCGTTCTATGACAACAAGCGTATCGTCTCGAACATCTACGGCGTGACCTCCACCCTCGACTGGGGGAATGACCGGGTCTATCCGGGGCTCTCGGCGCCGGGCGTCGACTTCACCAACCCGGCCAATTTCGAAGATTTCAGCACGGCCGTGGACTGGAATCGCGAAGTGGACACGGAGCGGGTCGCCAAGCTGGTGGCCGACTGGGACTACGGGCTCGGCGACTGGAAGGGTCACCTGAAGGCTGGCCTGTCATATGTCGATACGACCAAGCAGAAGACCAAGCGTAACGGAACCTCGATCGTTCAGGCTCGCCTGGCCGCGATCGGCGCGGCGGGGCTGCGCGCGTCGATGCTGCATTACGTGCCGCTCGACAACCTCGTCATCGGCGACAACTACCCGCAGCAATGGGCCACCTTCTCGCGCGGTTATGTGATCAACGCGCTTGATCCGGTCGGCGCCGCCATGGCGTCGCCGATCGATCTGTCCACCAGCTTCACCGCCGACGAACAGGTCAGCACCGCCTTCATCCAGTCGGATTTCAGCGGGCAGGTTCTCGACCGCGAACTGCGTATCAATGCCGGCGTCCGTTATTCGCAAACCGAAATGGCCATCGACAACTTCAAGAAAACGGGGACCGGCGGGGCCTACCAGCCCAATACCGAAGAGAGCAAATACGACAACACCCTGCCTTCGGTCAGCTTCGCGTACGACGTGATCCCCGATGTGGTCTGGCGCGGTTCCTGGGGCAAGACCATCACGCGGGCCTCGCTGTCGCGGATCGCTGCTCAGACGGTCATTCCCAATATCTACAACACCTATGCGACCTCGGGTAACCCAGACCTGAAGCCGGAAGTCTCGACGAACTGGGACACGACGGTGGAGTGGTACTTCGGGCGTGGCGGCATTCTGAGCGCGGGCTACTTCAAGAAGAAGCTGGAGGATACGACGATCGCTCAGCGTTCGGTCGTGCCRTTCTCCAGCCTGGGCCTTCCCGACGAGTCGCTGGCCATCATTTGGCAGACCCAGAACGGGCATGTTGACCCCAACCTCCCGATCGACGTCGACACCTTCATCAATGGCGGCACGGTGAAGCTCGACGGTCTCGAGTTCGCCTATCAGCAGTCCTTTGATTTCCTGCCCGCGCCGTGGGACGGTTTTGGCGCCCTGGCCAGCTATACGAAGGTCAACTCGAAGAGCAACGATCTGAATTATCGTAAGCAGGACGGGTCGATCGATATGGTCAACCGCATCCCGAAATATTCGTACAGCCTGACCGGTTACTACGAAAAGGGCCCGCTGGGCGCGCGACTGACCTACAACTACAAGGCTCGCAACATCATCGACACCAACCCCGATGGTTCGGATCTGGAGCGCTGGCATGCTGGCGCCGGCTACCTCGACGGTAACGTCAGCTACAAGATCAGTGACGCCCTCGAACTGCGTCTCGATGTCCTGAACCTGACCAACACCTTGGGCTTCGACTACTTCGAAGACGTCGCCGGTCGCTACGGCAACGGCAAGAAGACCCGCCTCGACTACGCCAAGTATGACGGCCGGACCATCAAGTTCGGCGTGCGCGGCAAGTTCTAGACCCGTCAGCGAGACCTTCCTCTCGCGGATCATGGCTTGTCAGCGTCCCCCGCTGGCAAACCTCACTGGCCGGTGCGGACCCTGGGTCCCCACCGGCCTTTTCTTTTCTCCAAGGGTAGGGGACCGCCCGACTTCAATCGGTCCGCACGGCCAAGCATGGGCGTTGACGCCGCCCCGCAGCTAATTGTCTGATGAATGAACCGGACGCGATCCGGCGGGAGGGTGCGTATGAAGAAGCTCTTGTTGGCCAGCGTCGCCTGGCTGGGTCTGGCGGGGATCGCCGCGGCCGCCGAGCCGCCGCGCGTGCAGCCGGTTCAGGTGGACGCCTCGCGGCCCGACTGGGAGAACCCGGCCGTCTATGCGCGCGGCAAGCTGGACGCCAGCGCTACGCACTTCCCGTTCGAGACGCGGGAGGCGGCGCTCGTCGGCGACCCGGCCCGCTCGACGCGCTACCAGTCGCTGGACGGCCCGTGGTCGTTCGCCTTTTCGCCCTCGTCCGACGCCGTGCCCGACGGCTTCGAAAAGCCGGACTACGACGTCTCGGCCTGGAAGACGATCAAGGTCCCGGCCCTGTGGCAGACCGAGGGCTACGACCAGCCGCGCTACAACAACATCACCTATCCGTTCCCGGCCAACCGGCCCCTGATCCCGCACGAGACCAATCCGGTCGGTTCGTATCGCCGGACCTTCGAGATCCCGACGAACTGGTCGGGTCAGGATGTGATCCTGCACATCGGCGCGGCCGGCTCGGCCTATCGCGTCTGGGTCAACGGCAAGGAGGCCGGCTACTCCGAGGACTCCAAGCTGCCCAGCGAATTCGACGTCACCGCACTGCTGGTCGCTGGCCAGAAGAACGTGGTGGCCATCCAGATCCACCGCTGGTCGGACGGCAGCTATCTGGAGGACCAGGACTTCTGGCGGGTCTCGGGCATCGAGCGCTCTGTGTATCTGGCGGCCGTTCCCAAGACGCGCCTGACCGACCTGTTCGTGCACGCCGGGCTCGACAAGGCCTATCGCGATGGAACGCTGTCGACCGACGTGGCGCTGACCAAGCGCGATCAAGCCGTCACCGTGCGCATGACCCTGCTGGACGGCGACAAGACGGTCCTCACCAAGGAGACCAAGGTCGCGGCCGGGGCGGCCCGGACGGAGACCGTCTCGGCCACCGTCCCCGGCGTCCGCCAGTGGACCGCCGAGACGCCCAACCTCTACACCCTGCTGGTCGAGGTGCTGGACGCCAAGGGCCAGGTCATCCAGGCCACGCCCCAGCGCATCGGCTTCCGCACCGTCGAGATCAAGGACGGCCGGGTGGCGGTCAACGGCCGCCCGATCGTCATCCGCGGCGTCAATCGCCACGAGCACGATCCGGAAACCTTCCACGTCATGTCGGAAGCCTCGATGCGCCGCGACATCGAGCTGATGAAGCGCAACAACATCAACGCCGTGCGCACCTCGCACTACCCCAACGACCCGCGATGGTACGCCCTGGCCGACGAGTATGGCCTCTACGTCATGGACGAGGCCGACATCGAGAGCCACGCCTACATGGACTACGCCAACAAGCACCCCGAGCAGAGGCCAAAGCTGCAGCTCGGCTTCGACCCGGCCTGGGAAGGCGCCCATGTCAGCCGCGTGCTCAACATGGTCGAGCGCGACAAGAACCATCCGTCGGTGATCTTCTGGTCGCTAGGCAACGAGGCCGGCATCGGGCCCAATTTCGAGAAGGCCGCCGCCGAGGCGCGCAAGCGCGATCCCTCGCGCCTGATCTCGTATCTGGGCTGGGGCACCCTGGACTGGGAGCACGCGCCCAACGCCTACGTCGACATCTACGCGCCGATGTACGACGACATCGAGAAGATGGTGGATTGGGCCCAGGACCCGACTCGCACCCAGCCGATGATCCAGTGCGAGTATTCCCACATGCAGGGGAACTCCGGCGGCAACTTCAAGGACTACTGGGACACCATCTACAAGTACGACAAGCTGCAGGGCGGCTTCATCTGGGACTGGGTCGACCAGTCCATGTACCGCTACACCAAGGACGGCCGACGCTACTGGGGCGACGGCGGCGAGTATGGGCCGAACCCGGGCGGCGACGTCGAGTTCGGCGACGGCCTGATCCAGCCTGACCGCACGCCGAACCCGCACGTCTACGAGGTGCAGAAGGTTCTCTCGCCGATCCAGTTCGAGGGCTTCGACCCAGCGACCGGCGCGGTGACCGTGCGCAACCGCCACGACTTCCTAGACCTGTCGGGTTTCGCCTTCGAATGGGCGCTGCAGGAGAATGGCGTGACCGTCGCCAGCGGCGACCTTCCGGCCCTGGCGACCAAGGCGCGGAGCACCCAGGCGATCACCCTTCCGGTGGCCGGGATCGCGCGTAAGCCGGGCGCCGAGTACTTCGTCACCGTCCGCGCCAAAGCCAGGGCGGGTTCCGTGCCGCTGACGCCGGAAGGCTATGTCGTCGGCTGGGAGCAGTTCGCCCTGGGCCAGCCGACGGCCCCGGCCACGCCGGCCATCGCCGGCGCGGTCGATCTGAAGGAGACCGCCGAGAGCGTCGCGCTGTCGGCCGGCGGGGTCAGCCTGACGCTGGACCGCAAGACCGGTCTGGTCACCGGCTACGGCAAGGCGGGATCGGGGCTGTTGAGCGGCGGCGCGCCCAACTTCTTCCGGGCCGAGACCGACAACGACACCCTGACCGGCACGGTGTCGCAGCAGACGCCGTGGAAGGTCATGACCGGGGAGCGGCAGGTGCGGTCGATCACCGCGCGTCGCCTGCCCGGCGGCGGAGCCGAAGCCAGCGTCGACTATGAACTGGGCGCCGGCGCGGCCCGCTTCGTCACCACCTACACGATGAACGGCGACGGGACCGTCGACGTGGCCGGCCAACTGACCCCGCTGAAAAGCGACCTGCCGCCGCCGGTCCGCGTGGGTCTGGCCTTCTCGATGCCCACCGGCGTCAAGACGGTCGAGTGGTACGGCCGCGGTCCGCACGAGACCTATGTCGACCGCAAGACCAGCGCGCCGATCGGACTGTGGCGCGGTCCGATCGCCGAGCAGAACCACGACTACATGCGGCCGCAGGACACCGGCAACAAGGTCGACGTCCGCTGGATGGAGGTCTCCGGCGACGGCAAGGGCCTCAGGGTTCGAGGCCAGACGCCGCTGATGATGAACGTCCTGGCCTTCCCCTACGCGGACCTCTATCGCCGCCCCGCCGGGACCTGGAAGAGCACCGACATCGTCCCGCACGGCGAGGTTTCGCTGCTGGTCGACGGCGTCCAGTGGGGCGTCGGCGGCGACACGGCCTGGAACCATGTCGGCCAGCCGCACATGCAGTACCGCACGCGGCTGGAGCCCACGCGCGTGGCGTTCCGGCTGGAGCCGTTCGACGGCGAAGGCACGACGCCGGACCGGGCGGCCCTGGCGGTCGCCACGCCGCCGCAATAGGTCGACCGACCCGGGCGGCTCAGCCGGCCGCCCGGGCCAGGTCGTCGAGGCTGACCGCGCAGGCCCGGCTGACTTCCTGCACCGTGGCGGGGGCGTCCAGATCGAAGCGGCCGTCCAGCCCCCGCTCGAGGCGCGAAGCGCGGATGGCCTGCTTCACCGCCAGGAACACCGAGGTCGCCAGGACCAGCGGCGGCTCGCCCGCTTCCTTCGAGGACAGGACCCCGTCGGTCGGGCTGAGCGGCACGCCCGCCAGGTCGCGCGGGAAGAGGTGGGTGTTGAGGCGCAGCGGGATGCTGGTCACCGCCGGCGGCTTGTAGGTCCAGGTGTTGAGGGTGTTGAGCCGTCCCGCCTCGGGGCCGGAAGTCTCGAAGACCAGCTTCTCCGACAGCACGTAGCCCAGGCCCTGGATGAAGGCGCCTTCGACCTGTCCGATGTCGATGGCGGGGTTCAGGCTCCAGCCCATGTCGTAGACGAGATCGGACGTCAGGACCTTGGTCTCGCCGGTCAGGATGTCGACCTCGACCATCGCGCAGGCGCCCGAATAGGTGAAGCCGACGAAGTTGTCGAACTCGCCGCCGGTCTGGTCGGCGACGGCGTGATAACCGGCCAGCTTGGGCTGCTGATCGAAGGGTTTGTAAGTCAGGGCCGGGCTCTGAGTTTCGCCCCCCGCGATCGGCGCGGTGAAGGTCTCCACCAGGCTCTGGCGGCGCTGGTAGGCGAGGCCGATCAGCTTCTGCCAGATCAGGCTGGTCTGGCCGTTGATCGTCACCTCGGCGCGCCAGCCCAACTCGGGATGGTTCCAGTAGTCGATGCCCTGGGCCTGGCACCACTGGGGTCCGTTCTCGTCCAGCAGGTCGTTGGCGAAGCCCATCAGCCGCTCCTTGAGCCGCCCGCACAGGCGCTTGACCGCCTCGCCGTTGTAGGCCGTGCCAGTGGAGCCGCCGGTGCTGGTCGGGTTGGGGATCACGCCGGTGCGCGGAGCCATGACCTGGATCATGTCCATGGGCACGTTGAGGATGTAGGACGCGATCTGGCGGATCTGGGTCAGCAGGCCCTGGCCCATCTCGACCCCGCTCTGGTGGATCACGATCGTGCCGTCGGCCTGGTAGATCGAGATCGTCGCGGCCGCCTGCTCCAGGCTGGCGAGGTTGTAGCCCGACCCGTACTTGACCGGCAGCATGGCCACGCCGCGCTTGCGCCAGCGATTGGCGGCGTTGAAGGCCTCGACCGCCGCGACCTTGCCGTCGAAGTCGGCGACCGACTTCAGATAGGCCCAGACCTCGCGGATGTAGCAGTCGGACAGCGCCTGGCCGAACGGCGTGGAGTCGCCGCGCAGGTAGAGGTTCTTCTCGCGGACGTCCTCGGGCCGCATGCCGATGCCGAAGGCCGCGTCATCGATGGCGCTTTCCAGGATGATCTTGCTCTGGATGTCGCCGAAGGCGCGGAAGGCCGTGCTGGGCGCGGTGTTGGTGCGGCAGACGTCGACCTGGCTCTCGAAGTTGGCGATCCGGTAGGCGTTGTCCGAGCGCGCCTGGATGCAGTTGGCGACGATGAACGAGCAGTCGTAGAAGGCGCCGCCGTCGCCCCACAGGCGATTGACCAGGCCGTGGATCAGGCCGCGGTCCTCGGCCCGCGCCTCGCCGGTGTCGATCGCCAGCTGGTACTGGCCGTAGTAGGCGTGGCGCTTGCCGATCATGGCCGTGTCCTGCTCGCGTGTCAGGACCAGGCGCACCGGTCGCTTGGTGGCGTAGGCGGCGATCGCGGCGGCGGCCGTGACGAAGCGGGTCTGCTCGGTCTTGCCGCCGAAGCCGCCGCCGACCGGCGGCACGTTGACCTCGACGGCGTTGTACTGCGAGCCCAGCGCCATGGCGGTGCTCTGGTGCATCTCCATGGGGCTCTGGGTGGAGGGGCGAACCGTGAAGCGGCGACCGTCCTCAGGCTCGACCACGACGGCCTGGGGCTCCATATAGAAGTGGACCTGGCCGCCCGCCGCCTGGGTTCCGCCGACGATCAAGCACGGCGCGCCGTCGACCTGGCCCTGCACGCTGGTCAGGGTCTTGTCCAGCGGGGCGCGGGCGTAGTCGCTCCAGTCCAGCCGGCTGCCCGGGCGGGTGATGCGCCAGATGTGCGAGGGCCAGACGGCGGTCTGCGGCCAGTCGGGATAGACGC
>NZ_JBFTZS010000006.1:0-27470 GCF_056406675.1 Caulobacter sp. P1_B12_2
CTGTATGTGGTGCGGCCTTAGCGGAGTCCTTCCGCAGGGTAGCCGCGAGATAGATGATGAGACAGTACGCGATGACCACCGTGACCTCTGCTTCACGTCCCCTTGATTTCGCCACCGTCCCGATCGGCGGCTTCCATACCGTGATCGCCACTGCGGCGCAGTTCGCCGATCGCATGACGGCCGACTGCCTGGCGGCGCRCGCCGCGCGCGGGGCCGGTGCGTCGATTTCGCCGAAGCTGGCCTTCTCGTCCAATGGGCAAGGCGTTTCCCTGGCCGGCGTGGATCCCGAATTCGCCAGCGTGATGAACCAGGCCGACTTCGTGCACGCCGACGGCATGTCGGTGGTGTTCGCCTCGCGCCTACCCGGGCGGACGCGCCTGCCCGAGCGCATCGCCACCACCGACTTCTTCCACGATGCCGCCGAGGCCGCGATGAAGGCGGGCCTGAGCTTCTACATCCTGGGCGGCTCCGAAGAGCAGAATCTCAACGCCTACGACGCCATCCAAAAGCTCTATCCGACACTGCGGCTGGCGGGACGACGCAACGGCTATTTCAGCCGCGACGAGGACGCTGCGGTCTGCGCTCAGATCGTCGCCTCCGAGGCCGACGTCCTCTGGGTGGGACTGGGCAAGCCGCTACAGGAGCGCTGGTCGGTCGCCAATCGCGAGCGCCTGGCCGGGGTGGGCTGGCTGAAGACCTGCGGCGGCCTGTACGCCTTCCTCGCCGGCGAGGCGGTCCGTGCGCCCGCTTGGGCCCAGAGCGCCGGCCTGGAATGGGCTTGGCGGATGCTGCAGGAGCCGGGTCGTCTGGCCTGGCGTTATCTGGTCACAAACCCGCACGCCATATACCTGATGCTCACCGCTTCGGCCCCGCCGGCGCGCTCCAGCGCAGAGACCAAGGGTCAATGGTAGAAAACGTCGCGTCGGTGTCCGCCAAGACCTCCTCCAAGATCGCCGTCCTGCTGCACGACCTGCGCGGCGGTGGCGCCGAACGCGTGACGCTCAAGCTCGTCAAGGGCATGCTGGCGGCCGGCCGCGAGGTCGACGTGGTGCTGGTCAAGGCTAAGGGCGAGTATCTGGACCTCATCCCCAAGGGCGCGCGTCTGGTCGACCTGGACCGCCCTCACGTGCTGAACGCTGTCTTCGCCCTGGCGCGCTACCTGAACAAGGAACGGCCCCGGGCCCTGCTGGCCTCGCTGACCCACGTCAACATCCTGGCGGTCCTGGCCAAGCTGGTTTCCCGCTCGCCCACGCGGATCGTGATCAGCGAGCGCAACCAAATCAGCCTCAAGGTCTCGATGGCCAAGGGCCTGCGCGAGAAGCTGACCTACTTCACGGTTCCCGCGCTCTATCGCCTGGCCGATGATATCGTGGCGGTGTCCAAGGGCGTCGCCACGGACCTGGAGCGGTACGCCGGTTTCAAGCCCGGACGGGTCAAGGCTATCTACAATCCGGTCTACGATCATAGCATGACGCTGGCCGCCGCCGAGACCCCGGCGCATCCCTGGCTGGCGCCGGGCGCGCCTCCCGTCGTCCTGTCAGCCGGTCGACTGAACGAGCAGAAGGGTTTCGACGTCCTGATCGACGCCTTCGCCCAGGTGCGCCAGACCGCGCCCATTCGGCTGGTCATCATCGGGGAGGGCGACGAGCGCGCCGCCCTCCAGGCCCGTATTGACGACCTGGACCTGGCGGAACACGCCGATCTGGCCGGCTTCAACGCCAACCCATACGCGATGATGTCGCGCGCGGCGGTGTACGCCCTGAGCTCGCGGTTCGAGGGTCTGCCCGGCGCGCTGCTGGAAGCCATGGCTTGCGGAACCCCTGTGGTCGCCACCGATTGCCCCAGCGGCCCCGACGAGATCCTCGAAGGTGGCCTGTATGGCGCGCTGGTGCCGGTGAACGACGCCGCGGCCCTGGCCGCCGGCATCCTGAAGGCGCTGGACGAACCGCGCGGCAGGGGCCAGGCCCGCGCCAAGGCCTTTACCGTCGAGGCCTCCACCTCCACCTACCTCTCCGTCCTGGAAGACGCATGACCCGCGACAGCGACACTCGCCATCCAGGCTCCAGGCGACAAGCCTGGCCGGAGACCTCGTATGCGTAGCCCCCAACTCGCCCCTCCGACCCCGGTCCAGACGCCGTACGGCGCAGAGCGTGGTCCCGAATATTTCTACACCATCCTCGCGCTGCTGCTGCTGGCGGGCGCGATGGTGCCGGTGTTTACCGACCTAACGGGAAGCCGCAACGAGAGCTTCACCGACTCTAACCCCTACAAACTGATGGCGACGATCGCGACGTTCGCGATCGCCCTGGTGTTGCTGGTGCGCCGCCTCGACGCCACTATGCGGGTGCTCAGCAACAACCTGTTGGTGCTGTTCATCTTTCTCCTGCCGGTGATCTCGGTGTGCTGGAGCGTCGATCCGGGCGTGTCCTTCCGTCGGTCTCTGGCCCACTTCCTGACCGGCGCCTTCTGCATCTATCTGCGTGTGACCTTCACGCCGCAGCAGTTGATGCGGCGCTTCATGGTCGTGCTTCTGATCGCCGGCGTCTGCAGCCTGCTGTACGTGGTCCTATCTCCCGCGCACGGCATCCACCACGACATCGCCAATCCCGGCGCTTGGAAAGGCGTCTACGGCCACAAGAATTCGTTGGGCCGGGCCTGTGGCCTGAGCATTCTGATCGCGATGCTGTTTACGACCGAAAAGCGGTCCGACACCCGACTGCGCTATGCCCTGCTGGCGGTCGCCGCGGTGCTTCTGGTCTTCTCGCAATCGCGCACCAACTGGCTGATCCTGATGGCCTCGGCCTGCATCATTCCGCTGCTCGACTTCCTGCGTAATCCCCGGATCTCGTTGGGCATCCGACTGACTATCGTCCTAGTCGCCACCGGCATCCTATTCTTCGCGATCACCGAGGGCGGCGACATGCTGCTGCATTCGCTGGGCCGCGACGCCACCTTCTCGGGCCGCACCACGCTGTGGCGCGGCGTGGAGACGATCGTCGTCGACAACTATCTGGCGCTGGGGGCCGGTTATGGCGCCTTCTTCACCGAGGCCGGGGGCATCTACAAGCTGGCGCCCTACCTAGCCTTCTGGACGATGATCCCCGACCATGCCCACAGCGGCTATATCAACACCTTCGCCGACTTGGGCCTGCTGGGCGTCGGCGCCCTGGCGTTCTTCCTGATCAGCACCGTGGTGCTGCTGATCCGCCGGATCGTGGTCGAGCCAGGGAACAAGATCTGGCGGGCATATTTCGTGATCGTCTTCGCCTTCATCGTCTTCAACTTCAGCGAGACGGTGGCCTTCCGGCACAGCGACTTCGCATGGGCTCTGGTGATTATGGCCCACCTCTACGCCACCCCCACCCGGGTACGGGCCGTCGCCAAGAACTGGCGGCTGAAGGTGATCCCCGTCCGCTCGAACCTGCATATCGAGTAGGCCCGCGACATGACTTCATCTCCTCTCTCGATCGGCTTTCCCTATGTCGGCGACCAGATGGGCGGCAGCAGCATCTCGTCGCTGCTGCTGGCCCGCGCCCTGATCGCCCGCGGGCACAAGATCTACGCCCTGGTCCATGGCGAAGGCGTGATGAAGGACGAATGTGAGATGGCAGGGATGCGGATCATCGCTCTGCCGCCGCTGTCGTCCGTCGCCACCGACGACCGGCCGGACCGCTGGCGCCCCCATCACCTGACCGCCGTGCCGAAACTGGCCCTGAGCCTACGCTCGCACGGGCTGGACTTGGTCCACGTCAACGACCTGGCCAGCCTGCGGGCCTGGGCCCCAGCCGCCGCCCTGGCGGGCTTGCCGCTGATCACGCACTGGCGCAGCAACTATAAAAAGAGCCTGTCGGTCGACATCGGCCTACGGCTGTCGACCAAGGTCGTCGCCATCGCCCGCTACAATCAGGCCGCCCTGCCGGCCTGGGCCCAGGCCAAGTCGGTGGTCGAATATAATCCGGTCATCGAGTCCTATGACGACGCCGCCCGGGCCGAGGCGCGCGCGCGAATTCGTCGCCAGCTAGGCCTGAACGAGAAGACCAAGGTCATCGGCGTGTTCGGCGCCCACACCGTCCGCAAACGCACCCATGTGCTAGCCAACGTGCTCCATGCCCTGCCAGATATCGACGGCGCGCCCGTTATCGGCTTGGCTTGCGGCAAGAAGGCCGAGCCCTACGACCAGATCCTGGACCAGAAGATCGCCGAGTTTGGGCTGGAGAAGCGACTGATCCGCCCCGGTTTCGTCACGCCTGCGGGCGACTGGATGGCGGCGTGCGACATAGTGCTGGCCCCAGCGGAGCGCGAACCCTTCGGGCGCACCGCCTTCGAGGCCGCCCAGGCGGGCGCGCCGATCGTGATGTCCTCCGACAGTGGAGTCGCCGAATTAATTCAGGATGGCGTAGACGGTTATCTGGTGGCGCCGACCGACGTGCCGCTGTGGATCGAGCGTTCACGGACGCTGTTGCGCGATCGGCCGTTGGCCACGGCCATGGCCGCCGCGGCCCGCGCTGGTCTCGGCCAGTACGCGCCGAACCTGCACGCCGAGCGCATCGAACGGATCTATCACGCCGCTCTCTCCCGATGAGGCGGCCTCAGAGGCACGACCCGCATGGCTGATCCCGCCACCAGCAAGATGGTCGCCGGACCTCTGAAGATCATCTGCGTCGCCTCGTTCCTGAACGTCGCCGGCGCGCCCGAGGCGATCCTACGCCTGGGGCGACAGTTGCGCCATCGCGGCCACTCGGTCGAAAACTGGTTCCTCTACAAGAAGGGCGAAGTGCCGCTGGACCTGCGCTTCGATCGCGTCCTGCGCGACACGCCCCGGCCCAGCCTCCTGCAGTACGCTGGCCTGTTCCTGAAGCTGGTCGCCGACATTCGACGCGAAAAGCCGGACGTCGTGGTGGCCTTCTTGCCCCTGGCTAATGTGATGGCCCTGACGGCGGCGCGACTGGCGGGCGTGCGCGTGGCCGTGGCCTCGCAGCGTTCGCCCGGAGACACCTACGGCCGGATCATGCGGATCATGGATCGTCTGCTTGGTTCGATCGGCGTCTACAGCCGCGTCGTCTGCGTGTCGGAAGCAGTCGAACAATCGTTCTCCCGCTATCCCAAGCCCTACCGCGACCGCCTGTGTGTCGTGCACAACGGCATTGAATGGACGTCGTCCGGCCTGACGCGGGAAGCCGCACGGGCCAGGTTCGACCTGCCTGCAGAAGGCCTGGTCGCGGTCTCGGCCGGTCGCCTCTCGGCCCAGAAGAACTATCCCCTGCTGCTGGAGGCCCTAGCCCAGGCGCCCGGCGTCTTGGTGGTGATCGCCGGCGACGGCGAACTGCGCGAAGTCCTGGTCGCCCAGGCCCGCGACCTCGGGATCGCTGAGCGGGTGCGCTTCCTGGGCGCGATCGCCCGCGCGGACATCCCCGACCTGCTGAGGGCCTCCGATGTCTTCGTGCAGACCTCGCTGTTCGAGGGCCAAAGCAATGCGTTGCTGGAAGCCATGAACGAAGGCATGGCTACCTTGGTCGCCGACATTCCCGAGCAGCGCGAAACCCTGACCGACGCCCGGACCGGCGAACGGGTCGGTGAACTGGCCCCCATCGGCCAGCCGGAGGCCTGGGCCTCAGCGCTGGTCGGCCTGCGCGACGACCCCGCCCGCCGCGCAACCCTGGCCGCCGCCGCCAAGGCTCTGGTCGACCGCCAGTTCACCGTTGAACGCATGATCGCCGGATTCGAGGCGGCCATGACGGTCCACGCCGCCGTGGCGCTTACCCCACCACCCTCTCAACCTGTAGAGGCGCTCGACCCATGAATCTGAAGAAGCAATTCATTTCAGGATCGTTCTGGGTGATTGTCGGGCGCGGCTCATCCAATTTCATGAGCTTCCTAGTGTTCGCCGTGATCGCCCGCTTCCTGGGCCCGGCTGACTTCGGCCTGGTGGCGTTCGCTGCGATCTTCATCGACCTCTCCCGCGCCCTGGCGCTGTCGGGCATTCCCCAGGCCCTGATCCGAGGCGAGGAGTGGGACGAGAAGGTCGCCTCCACGGCGTTCTGGCTGAACATCATCTTCTCGGTCCTGCTGGCCCTGATTCTCAGCGCCGCCGTTGGGCCAGTGCTGGGGCACTTCTACGGTCAGCAGATCGCGATCGTGATCGCGATGCTGTCCCTAACCTTCGTCATCGAGTCGGTTAGCGCCGTCCACGAGGCCAAGCTGCGCCGCCAATTCGGCTATCGTGCGTTGGCCAATCGCTCGCTGGTTGGCACGATCGCTGGCGGCGTGGTCGGCGTCGGCATGGCCGTCTCAGGTTTCGGGATCTGGGCGCTGGTGGGCAGCCGCCTAGCCAACTCCATCATCCAATCGATCACCCTTTGGGCGACTGTGCGCTGGAACCCGCAGCTCACCTTTTCGAAGCGGCACGCAGGCGAGCTGATGTCCTACGGGGCGCACCTGGGCAGCTCAGCCATCCTAGGTAAGCTGAACCTCAAGACCGCCGAGATCGTCATCGGCGTGTTCGCCAACACCGTCGGCGTGGGTCTGTACCGAGTGGGCTCGCGCACCGTCACCATGATCAACGACGCCGTCGTCGCCCCCCTGCAGACCACGGCCCTGTCGGCGCTCTCTCGGGCCAACGAGCGGGGAAACCTGGCCAGCGCCTATCTGCGGATCATCAAGTCCTGCGGCCTGTTCGCCTTCCCCGTCTATTTGGGCACCGCGGTGATCGCGCCGGACTTCACCACCATCTTCTTCGGCGCGCGCTGGGTCAGCAGCGGATCGATTATGTCGATGCTGGCCATCGGCGGGGCGGCCCAAACCGTCCTAGCCTTCACCCACCCCGCCCTGGTCGCCGTCGGTCGCACCCGTTTTGTGTTCCTCAACAGCCTGTTCAACGTGGGCATCAACGTCGTGATTGCCCTGATCATGGTGCACTGGGGCGCCGAGGCGGTGGCGCTGGGCTACAGCATCCGTGCCTATGTCGCCATTCCGTTCGCCCTATTCTTCCTGCGCAAGGCCCTCGACCTGGAGCCCATGGACATCCTCAGGGGCATCTTCCCCACCTTCCTTGCCAGCGTCGTCATGGCCGGCGTGCTCTATATGGCCAGGGAGCACCTGTTGCAGCACATCCATCCCTTGCCCCGCATGCTGGGCATGGTCGCCGCTGGGGGCGTGATCTACACCGCCACCCTGTGGGTGGTAGGCCGCAAGTTCGTTTTGGAGATCAAGGACGAGATCCAGCCGCTGCTGTCGGGTTTGAAGTTCGGCAAGAAGGCGCCCGTCTCGGTCGACGAATGAAGTCCGGACGCTGGGCGTGAGGACACAAAACGGACCAAACCGTCGGCGAAGCTCAGGACCTGCTGCGGGGTGCGCATTTGGCCGAGGCTTGTTCATGGCGACCCCAGCAGCGGCTCCTGGCCGTCTAGTCGAGGCCTGCATCTTCAGCGCCCTAGGACTGGCGCTTGCCCAGCCCGCCTTTGCCCGGCCTGAGAACGCAGCCCCGGCCGTCGATGCCGTCGTGGCTGGCGCCAGCACCAAGGGCGGGCTGGCGACCGAGACCCAGATCATTCACGTCACCAACCTGGACGACGACGGGCCGGGCTCGCTGCGGGCGGCGCTGGACCTCAAGGGTCCGMGGGTAATTGTCTTCGACGTCGGCGGTGCGATCAACCTAGAGAGCGACGTCAAGATCCACGAGCCCTACGTGACCGTCGCCGGTCAGACTGCGCCCACGCCCGGCATCAGCCTTTGGCACGCAGCGGTACGGATCCGCACCCACGACGTGGTGATCCAGCATATCGCGGTACGCTCAGGACCCTCGGACTCGGTTAAGATCAACGGCAACCGCGACGCGATCAGCATCGACGGCAATTCCAGCTCGGGCGACGACAACCATTCCTACCAAGTGCGCTTGGAAAACGTCAGCGCCAGTTGGTCGGTCGATGAGGCCATGAGCCTCTGGTACCCCACAACCCGACAGGTCACCGTGCGCCACAGCATCATCGCCGAGGCTCTAAACAACGCCGGGCACCCGAAGGGCCACCATTCTATGGGCCTGTTAATCGGCGCGAACGTCCAGACGGTGGCGATTACCGGTAACCTGCTGGCCAGCAACGTATTCCGCAACCCCGTGATGGGCAAAGGAACTTCCGCCTTCGTGGCCAACAACTACATCGTCAATCCCGGCCAGAATGCGATCCACTTCTACAACCGAGGCTCGGACGCTCCGACCCTCGCCAGCGTGGTCAACAATGTCGTCGAGGCTGGACCCAACACCAAGAAGACCATCGCAGGGGTGCTGATCCCGATGGGGCTGACCGGCGAGGACACCGCAGACCGCATCTTCGTCGAAGGTAACCAGATGGAGATCGGGCCTTGGGGCCAGGACATCAGGGTGGGGCCAGGACTAGTACTGGCGCGGGAGCCGCCGATCTGGGCCAGGGGCTGGCCGCTCAAGGCCGTCGAAATGGTGAAGATCGACGTGCTGCGCCATGCCGGCGCTCGGCCAGCCGACCGCGATCCGACCGACCGGCGGTTGATCGACCAAATCCAGGCGGGCGAGGAGAAGGTGGTCGACAGTCCGCCCGAGACCGGCCGCTTCGAGATCGTGACACGTCGCGTGGCCCAGGTTCCCAGGAATCCATCGACGACGGCCGCCGACGGGCGCACGCGACTGGAGACTTGGCTCTGCGACCAGCACTTCGCGGTCGGCGGCGCGCCTTCGGACGACTGCCCAGCCAGTCGCTGAGCCAATCTGAGCGGCTAGACCGCCGGCTGTTCACGGCGCTGGCGCTCCGCCTCTGTTCTACGCCGCCAGGCCTCGGCGAAGAAGGCCATCAGGCGACGCTCCACCGTCACGTGGACCAGATAGCCGCCGCTGATCATAAGGCCGACCAAGATCGGGAAATAGATGGTCGACGCCAGCGGCGAGGTCTGGTGCAGCTTGATGAACGCCTTATCCGCGATCCAGCCGATCAGCCAGTGGGTGAGATAAATTGAGTAGGACGCGTCGCCCAGCGCCGTCAGTACGCGCCCGGCCAGGGAGGTCTCGGGCGACGCCCCACGCGCCGTCACTAGGCCGAACACGATCGCGCCGCACAGTAGTCCCGCCACCAGCACCTGACCGGTCAGGTTCGAAAGCACACCGGCGAAGGCCGGCCAGACAAGCCCGCCTGCAAACAGGACGACCATGGCGACCATCGACATCGTCAGGGCCCATCGCGTCCGCCAGCGCTGGCTGAGATAGTAAACGCCGGCCCCCACCGCGAACTCGAAGTAGCGCGGGCTGAGGAAGGGCGCCGCATAGCCCTGGGCGTTAATGAGCCCGGCTGTGTTGGCGACAATCAGCACGGCCCAGAGGGCGATCAGCGCCGCCCCGATCCGCCGGCTGAGGATCAGCAGGGAGAAGATCGCGTAGAACGACACCTCGAACACCAGCGTCCAGGCCACGCCGATGATCTGCCCGCCCGGTAAGTTGGGCAGCAGGAAAAAGCAGCGGATTAGGCTGCCGACATCCCGCGCCGTGCCGTCGCCGGCGCTGGGCACGACGAAGTAGAGTGGGATCACCAGGGCGAACAGCAGCCAATAGAGCGGATAGATCCGGGTGGCGCGGCGATACGCGTAGCGCTTCAGCGTCTCCGGCCGGCCGATGTCCCGGGAATGAATGTAGAAGATGATGAAGCCGCTGATGACAAAGAACAGATCGACGCCCAGCTTGCCGAACTGAAAGATCCCGAAGCCCGCGAGATCCTGAGCATGTTTCATCACACGCTCGGAGGCATGAAAACAGCAAACCGAAATGGCCGCGACCGCTCGACCGCACTGCAGCCAGTCGAGCTTCTGCCGCTCGGGCTGCGCCGGATCGGTCGACAAAGTCGGTGCGATTTCAGCCATCCGCCCGTCCTGCGTCTATTACATCGCCGCGGCGATGGGGACTATTTGCCGTGAAACGTCGGCCACCATTCGGCGAACCGCCCCAGGCCTTCCGCCAGCTTCACCTTCGGCTTGTAGCCGGTCAGGGTGTTCAGCTTGGAAATGTCGGCATAGGTGGCCGTGACGTCGCCGGGCTGCATCGGGCGCATGATCTTGACCGCCTCGCGACCGATGGCGTTTTCCAGCGTCGTGATCATCTCCATCAGGCCGACGGGATCGTTGTCGCCGATGTTGTAGATCTCATGGCCGCCCTGAGCGGGAGGGTTGTCCAGCACGCCGACGATCCCGTCGACGATGTCGTCGATATAGGTGAAGTCGCGGGCCATCTTGCCCTCGCCATAGACCTCGATGGGCTCGCCCTTGAGGATCTTCTGGGTGAAGCCGTAATAGGCCATGTCCGGACGGCCCCACGGTCCGTAGACGGTGAAGAACCGCAGGCCCGACATCGGGAAGCCGTACAGCTTGGCGTAGCTGATGCTCATCAGCTCGTTGGCGCGCTTGGTGGCGGCGTACAGCGACACCGGCGCGTCGACCGCGTCGCTCTCCTTGAAGCCGGCGCCCTCGCCGCCCGCCAGGGACTGCGGGCGATCCCCGTAGACCGAGCTGGACGACGCGTAGACCAGGTGGGTCACGCCGTTGTGGCGCGCGGCTTCCAGCAAAGACAGGTGGCCGGCCAGGTTGGAGCGCTGATAGGCGAACGGATTGTCGATCGAGTAGCGCACCCCGGCCTGGGCGGCCAGGTGGACGATCCGCTTTGCGCCGCTGGACCTGACCAGGTCCATCACCGCCGCGTGGTCGGCGATATCGAGGCGAACCATGGTGAAGCCCGGCCGCCCGTCGAGACGGGCGGCGCGGGCGGCCTTGAGGGCGGGGTCATAATAGTCGTTGAAGACGTCGACGCCGATCACCGTCTCGCCGCGGTCGAGCAAGCGCTCGGCCACGTGCATGCCGATGAAGCCGGCGGCGCCGGTGACGATGACCGGCCCGTCGCTCATGCGCCCCGTCCGATGGAGGCGTAGGTGAATCCGGCGCGGACCATTTCGGCGGGCTTGTAGACGTTGCGCAGGTCGACGATGACGGGGGCCTTGAGCAGGGTCTTGAGGCGCTCCAGGTCCAGGGCGCGGAACTGGTCCCACTCGGTGATGATCACCAGCACGTCGGCGTCCTGGGCGGCCTCGTAGGGGCCGGCCACGAACGTCACGCCCGGCAGCATGTGAGCCGCTTCCTTGGCGCCTTCCGGATCGAAGGCCTGGACCTTGGCGCCCTTGGCGATCAGGGCCGGCAGGATGTCCAGGCTGGGGGCGTCACGCATGTCGTCGGTGTTGGGCTTGAAGGTCACGCCCAGCACCCCGACGGTCTTGCCCGACAGGTCGTCGGTGCCCAGAACGGCGGCGACCTTCTCGGCCATGGCCTTCTTGCGCGCGTCGTTGACCGCGACGGTGGCCTCGATCAGCTTGACCGGCGCGCCGTACTGCTGGGCCGTGCGCACCAGGGCGATGGTGTCCTTGGGGAAGCACGAGCCGCCGTAGCCCGGACCGGCGTTGAGGAACTTGCCGCCGATGCGCTTGTCCAGGCCGATGCCGCGGGCCACCTGCTGCACGTCGGCCCCGACCTTTTCGCACAGGTCGGCCATCTCGTTGATGAAGGTGATCTTCATGGCCAGGAAGGCGTTGGCCGCGTACTTGATCAGCTCGCTGGTGCGGCGGCCGGTGAAGACGATCGGCGTCTCGTTCAGCGACAGCGGGCGGTAGAGCTCGCGCATCACCGCCTGGGCGCGTTCGTCCTCGGTGCCGACCACAACCCGGTCGGGACGCTTGAAGTCCTCGATCGCCGCGCCTTCGCGCAGAAACTCGGGGTTGGAGACCACGGCGAACTGGGCGTCCGGGCGGGCCTTCTTGATGATCGCCTCGACCTCGTCGCCGGTGCCGACCGGCACGGTCGACTTGGTGACGATCACGGTGAAGCCGTCGATCAGGCCGGCGATCTCCTCGGCGGCCGCATAGACGTAAGAGAGGTCGGCATGGCCGTCGCCGCGCCGGGTCGGGGTGCCCACCGCGATGAACACCGCGTCGGCCTCCTTGATCGCCTGGGCGCCTTCCAGGGTGAAGAACAGCCGGCTCTCGCGCACGTTGCGCGCCACCAGGTCGTCCAGCCCCGGCTCGAAGATCGGGATCTCACCCTTCTCCAGCCGCTCGATCTTGTTCGGATCCTTGTCGATGCACGTCACCACGTGACCGAAATCGGCGAAACACGCCCCAGACACCAGCCCCACATAGCCGGTGCCGATCATCGCTACGCGCATAGCATCCCCATTCCAAAAACCCCGCTCAATGTAGCGGGACAAAGGCAGTTACGAACCTCGTCGCCCAACTCCGCGACGCAAACAACCGGAAACGCTCGGGAGGAGAGCGCGGACCTGAAAGCTCCGGTGCGAGCGCCACGGCTTTGGGCGGGTCGGCCCAGTTGACGAGCAGGCACGAAATCGCGCCCGAGTGACTAGAAGAACCGTTCGCCGATGCGAATGGTGTCGCCAGGCGCAACGGTGGTCGACGGCTCCAAGGTCGTTTTGACCTCGGTCGTCGCGCCGTCGCGCTTGATGTAGACCTGTTTCTTGTCGGCGCGATAGGTGTAGCCGCCGGCGGTCGCCACGGCGTTCAACACGGTGAGGCCCGACGTATAGGGATAGGTGCCGGGCTTGGTCACTTCGCCTAGGATATAGAAGGGGCGGAAGCCGAGAACCTCGGCGCTCACGCGGGGCTCCTTGAGGTAGCCGTCGCTGAGCGATTTCTGCACCGCTTCCTGGAACTCGCCGACCTTGAGGCCGGCGGCCCTCACCTCGCCGACCAGCGGCAGGGAGACCAGACCGCTGCCGGTCACGAAGAATTCGCCCGACAGGTCGGGCTCGCCGTAGACGGTCACCCGCACTTTGTCGCCCGAACCCAGACGGTAGTCTGTGTCCGTCGCCGTGGCGATCGTTGGGTCCGTCGCCGGTCGAGCCGCGGGCATGGCGGGTGCGGGCGTGCCGGAAACGGCCGGCGGCGGAAAGGGAGTCATGTCCTGCGCAAGGGCCGGAGCCGCCTGCAAGCTGACCAGGGCAATGACGAGCGACAGCGTCACGCGGTTCCAGAAACGCCGAGCAGTAGTCATCGGGTAAGTGTTCTCAAGATTACGTCAGTCCCTATGGTCGCCGTCATGGCATGTGTATGTGACGCGGACAAGGCGAAGCGCTATGCGCGAAGAGACTTTCGGGCCTGGAGCACAGCTGGCGGACTCTCAGTCAAGCGAACGGCGGTCAGGACGCCCGTCGCATAGGCGCCCGTGTCGACATTGATCCGATCGCGACCGACGAACGGTTCGTCGTCCGGCGTATGGCCGTGGACGACCACGCAGTCGAGACGATGCGGCAGGGTCAGGAAGTCGTTGCGGATCCACAGCAGGTCCTCGGACTCCTGAAGGTCCCACGGGACCCCGGGGCGGACGCCGGCGTGCACGAAGAGGTAGTCGCCGTAGCGGGCCGACAGCTCCAGCGCCCGCAGCCACGCCAGATGCTCAGCCGGCAAAACTTCGCGAAACCGCTCCTGGACCGCGCGCCAGCTGTCGGCGTCGCCACGCCCCGGCGGCCGCGTCACGCCGTAAGAGGCCAAGGTCTCGCCCCCGCCGAACTCGACCCAGGAAGGGCCGACCTCCGCGGAGTCGAGAAACTGCAGCAAGGTCTGCTCGTGATTGCCCATCAGGGTTCGGATCTCGAAGCCGCTCCCGCGCTCGCACACCTGCTTCAGGCCGATCAGCCGGTCGATGACCGTCTTCGAGGCCGGGCCGCGATCGATGTAGTCGCCTACAAAGATCAGTACCGGCCGCTCCTTGGGCGCGTGCGACGCAACGTCGGCGGCGATGATGTCCAGCAAGTCGTCCATCAGGTCGAGGCGCCCGTGAACGTCGCCGATAGCGTAAACGAGGCGCCCCCCGGTCGAGGCGGCGACCTTCGCGGCGGCGCGGTTCTTGGAACGGAGAAAATTGAAACGCATCGGTTGGCCAATCGGCACAGCTGGGACGCACAGACGCCCAGTTCTGACGGGCGGCAACTTGCCCCACCCCTTCACGACGATCAACCGCTCAGCAACGAGGATAACAGATAATATACCATATCCCGAAATGTATGATTTACACAGTTATAACGGTTTCATTTACCAATAATTCCTTAGTTACCAAAAGAATTGACATAGACATTACCTCGTCTTTTGATCCGATATTGAGGGTTTAATCGCAAATTAGTCTCGTATTTCACAGCGAGACTTCAATGCGAATCCGCCGACAGCTTGGCAATATCGCGAGCGCCGCCGCCGTCCTGCTGATCAGCACAGCGGCGCACGCTGCCGCACGACCATTCATGCCGTTGGGCGAAACCGTCGCGCCGCCGCCGGGCTATACCGACCTGTGCCAACGGGGCGAGGTTTCGTGCGGCGGGCTGGAGATCGCCTCGACCTCGGCCGGGCTCGCCCCGACGAGCGCGCTGGCCACATCGTCGATCGGCGGCCGATCGACCGTGCGCTTCGAGGCCCCGGCCCAGATCTCGACCGACGACACGACGCTGGTTCTCGAGTTCGCGCCGCTGCGGGCCTATCGCCCCGCCGTGGACGATCAGCTCGTCCTCGCGGGCGACAGGGTGCGGGCCGCCATCGAGGTCGACGCCCAACCCGCGCCGCCGCCGGCCCCGATCCTGGCCGCGATAGCTTCCGCGACGCCCGCGCTGCTGCGGTCGGCGCAGATGCGCATGGTCAACACGATCAATCGCGACGTGAACAAGGACGTTCACAAGGCCACCGATTTCGACCTGTACGGCCTTCTGGAATTCTGGTCCCTTCCACGCGTCATCAACGGCAAGATGTACGGCGACTGCGAGGACTACGCCCTAGAGAAGCGCCGTCGCCTGATCGCTGCCGGCGTCCCAGAATCGGCGCTGTCGATGGCCGTGGCGGTCACCGCGCGCGGCGAAACCCACGCCGTGCTGGTGGTGAGCTTCGAGTCCGGCGACTGGGTGCTGGACAACCTGACCCCGTGGGCGACCCCCTGGGAGGACCTCAACTATCGCTGGATCCAACGGCAGGTGGCGGGATCCTCAACCTGGACGGCGGTGGGCTGAGTTCCGGAGAGGCGGTCCGGCACGCTCGGCCGCCTCTTCCTTTCCGACAACGGACAAACGAAAACCCCGCGGCGGACGCCGCGGGGKTTTCGTTTGAGATCGTCGGGTCGCTCGGGCGACCGGCCCGATGGCGCTACAGGGCCAGGCGGACGAGCTCCGCCAGACCCAGCCACAGGGCACCGGAGACCATCGCGGTCAACGTCCAGCCCATCAGGCGCGGCAGGCGCCGGCGCTGCGAGGTCGCGGCGGGCGCCTTGGCGGCGATCATAGAGACGTCGGCGGGGATGGTGGACATATCGGTCGCTCCTCTACAACGGAGCCTAGATCACGAGCCCTAATTCCGGCCTAACGAACGTGATTTACGCACCTTCATCATAATCTATGGTTAAGGTGTGGTTTATAAGCGACGAGACGCGTGCATTGCGGTAGACAGTCTCGGGGTTGCCTCTGAACCTTGGTCGAGGCCATATATCGGGGACAGTGCAGTGAGCGGGAGCTTGAATACAGAAGTCATGCACGTCACGACCCCATTCCTTCCGCGAGTAGCGGTCGATCCGATCAAGCGTCTTTGCGACTTTTTTGCGGCACTTCTGTTACTCGTGTTCTTTGCACCTGTGCTGTTGCTGACTGCGCTGTTGATCAAGCTCGAGTCTCCTGGGCCCGCTTTGTTTCGCCAGACGCGCGGTGGACTGAACGGTCGGCTGTTCACGATCTACAAGTTGCGTTCGATGCGTTGCGAAGAGAACGGCCCGGATGTCGTACAGGCTCAGCGTGGCGACGATCGTGTCACCAAGATCGGCAAGCTGATCCGCATGGCCAGCATCGACGWACTGCCGCAACTGCTGAACGTCCTTAAGGGCGACATGTCGCTGGTCGGGCCGCGACCGCATGCTCAGGCCCATGACGATTATTACAGCACCCTGATCCCTAGCTACAATCAGCGCTTCATGGCGCGCCCGGGCCTGACCGGCCTGGCCCAGATCAAGGGTCTGCGCGGCGCCACCGGCGAGATCGAGGAGATGTCCGCCCGGGTGAACGCCGACATCGACTACATCGACAACTGGACGCTGCTCACTGACCTGCGGATCATGCTGCTAACGGTGCCGCACCTGCTGCTGGCTGAGAACGCCTACTAGGGCGGCGCGGGGCTTAACGCCCGTGGCCACCTGATCCCGTCTGGAACTTCACGCCGCCCGGAAACCTCGTCCCGGCCCAGCTCCTTCCTCTTCACCCCCTCATCTCCGGTCATCACCAGAGGCTGAGACGGACGCTTGCCTGGCTCTCCAGGGTTCCGCCTTGGCGCGCTAGGGGCTGGACGAGAGGGTCAGCGCGCCGATCTGCAGGGCCAACCCTATCCGGCCGGCGGGATCGTGAAGGGCGTTGGCCAGCGCCACAAAGCGGGCAGGCTGACCCGTACGCCGCCATTCGGCCCTCACGTGATAGGCCGCCTGGACGCGCCCCGCCTGAGTCAGGTGACCCCAGTGCTCGTAGGCGAATATCGTGCGCTGGTTAAACAGACTGGATTGCAGCGGCGCCACCACGAAGGAGCGCTCCAACGCTTGGTTGGAGGCGTCGTCGTCCCCGGCCGCCGACTCGATCGCCGCACGTCTCAGCCAAGCGGCTCCGGACGCGGGACGTAAGTTTAGTTCGCGCACGCTGAGACGGCGTACACGGGCTAGCGTGGCGGGATCTAGGCGCGGCTTCGCTAGGCCCAGCTCGACGCTCCGGGCCAGGGCGTCGGCCGGCGCGGTCGGCCAAGCCGACAGATCGCCGCCGAATCTGGCCGCCAGCAGGGGCGCGCCAGCGAGCGTAGCAGCCACGACCGTCAGGCCGGCGACGCCTCCGATGGACCAGAGCCTCCAAGTCACGATCCCGCCCCGCGCGTCCGACTTGGCCAGGCACATACCCCCGACCAGGCCCAAGACAATCGTGCAAAGCGCTTGGATGGCCGGCGCCTGAAGGGCGAAATCGGTGACCCCGTGCACGAGGAACACCACGGTCGCGCAGATTGCCGCGCGCGCCCAAACGCCAGTGGTGCTGTCCGCGAGACCGCCGCGCAAGATCGGCAAAATCAGGCTGACGAATAGCGCCACCATGGCGATGGTCCCGACGATCCCGCCCTCCTCCAGCCATTGCAGATAGAGGTTATGGGCCGCGCGAACGTCGTAAAGGATCGACAGCGACGGCCCGGTGACAACCAGTTGGTTGACGTTGGGGAAGGAGCCGAGGCCGAAGCCGCTCCAGGGCGAGGATAGGAAGGCGTCCCAATGGGGTGTGAAGATGATCGAACGGACTTCCACGTCGCGGCTGGTCACGCTGAAGCGGTCGATCACATGCCCGACACTGCGCAGGGCCACGGCCGCCACTAGCAGCACGGCCACAGCAGCGACCAACCCGGCCCCGCCGCGCAGGCTCCCGCGCTGGGCGAATACGGTCCAGGCCAGGAACAGGACCAGGCCGATCAGCGAGGCGATCACCCCGCCCCGCGAGGCGGTCATCAGCAGCACGGTGGCTAACAGCGCCACCACACCCAGCCAGGTCATGGCCTCGGGATCACCGCGACGCAGCACCATCAGACCGGAGTGACGACGAAAACGATTCACCGCGGCGGCCGTCGCCATCAACATGCCGGCGCCGAACGTGGTGGCGGCGCTGTTGGGACTGAGCAGTGTGGCCGACAATCTCTCGGCCCGGCGTACGCCGACGTGGTCGATGAACGCCACAGCCGCGTAGGCGCTCAGGGCGGCGACCGCGGCGCGCAACGACCAGACGCCGCGCGCCTCGGACGCACCGATGATCCGCGCCGCCACGAACAGGCAGGCCAGACCGAACAATTGTAGCAGGCTCAGCAACAACGCCGAGCGATCCAGGGTGAGGCTGCCTGCGCGTCCCGGCAGGTAGCTCCAGACAGGATGGGGACCGTCGGGGCCCCAGGGGGTGAGTTGCCAAAGGACCGCGGTGACCAGCAGGGCGAACAGTCCCGCCTGTAGCGGCAGTCCCTTTATGCGACAGAGGTCGCGGCGGGCCCAGTCGCAGGTAAACAGCAAGCCCAGCAGGTAGGCCGCGTAGAGCCCGGCGAACGCCGTGGCCGCGGCCACATCGCTGGCGCCAAAGGCCATGACGGCGCAGAAGACCACCGCCACCAGACAGAGGGCGGCGATTTTCTCCGACATCGCCAACTTGCGAACCCGACGGCGGGACGGCCGGTCGCTGCTGGCGACCGAGCGCTCCGCGGTCAGATCAGTCGGCATAATACTTGCGGTAGCTCTTGTAATAGTAGTTTGCGTCGCCGTAACCGTAGCGACCCTGCGCCTTCAGATCGACCTGGGTCAGGGCCACGCCGGCCACGAACACGCCCTGGCCTTGCAACAGGGACAGGGCCGAGGTGATGGCCTTGACCGGCGTCTTCTTCCAGCGCGCCAGCATGACGACGGCGTCGGCCGACGGCGCCAGGATGCGGGTGTCTGCAATCGCCAACAGCGGCGCGGTGTCGAGCAGCACCACGTCGAACCGGTTCCGCAGTTCGGCCAGCAGGCGGCTCATGGCCGCCGAGCCCAGCACGTCGCGTGGGGTGTTGGCCGACTTGGTCAGCGGCAGGACCTTGGCCCCGCTGGCGTCTTGGATTAGGGCATTGTCCAGCGTGGATACGCCATTCAGTACCTCGATCAGGCCCACCGTCGGCACCTCGACCAGGAAGCGATTGATGGCGCTCTGGCGCAGATCACAGTCGACGACAACCACGTTCGCGCCCGAAACCGCCAGGGTGCGGGCCAGCGAGAAGGTGGTGGTGGTCTTGCCTTCGCCTGGCAGGGACGAGGTGATCGCGATCACCTTCACCGACTCGCCGATCTTGGAGAACAGGATCGCCGCCCGCAGCTTGCGGAAGCTTTCCGCGAAGCCCGACAGAGGCTTGCTCAGCAGGTAGTCGGGGGGGCTGACGTTGCGCGCCAGCTTACCTTCGACCGCCGAACTCAGCAGCGGCACCGAACCCAAATACGGCAGGCCCAGACGACGCTCAACCTCGTCTTCAGTGAATAGCCCAGCCATCAGGATTTCGGCCAGCATCACTGAAGCCAGGCCTGCGCCCAGCGCAGCGGCCAGGCCCAGCATCAGGTTCAACGACGGCTTGGGATAGCTGGGGGCCGTCGGGATTTTGGCTTGCGACACGATGCGCGCGTCAGGCTGCTCAATGCCTTCGCTGGTGGTGGTTTGCTTAAAGCGGGCCAGCAAGGTCTCGTAAAGAGTCCGAACTGACTCGGCCTTGCGCTCCAGCTCGCCCAAGCGGATGCCGGCGCGGTTATTGCCCGCCAGCGTGCCCTTGGAGGCCGAGACGCTGCCGGCCATCGAGCCCGTGCGTTGACGCGCGACTTGTGCCTGGGCCTCGAGGCTGGAAATAATACGGCGGATCTCGGCCTGAATTTGACCGTCGATATCCGCCAGTTCACGCTTGGCTTTCAGGAGGTCGGGGTGGCGGTCGCCGTAGCGGCCGCTGAGGTCGGCGACCTTGGCGCTCTGTTCGGCCCGCTGTTTGCGCAGGCCCTGGACCACTGGCGAGTTCAAGGATTCGCCGACGTCTTCGCCGTTGCTGCCGCGCGCCAATTGGCTCTTGGCGATAGACAAACGGGCGTCCGTTTCCGCCTGGGAGGCCCTGGCCGAGGCCAGCTGTTGGTTAAGGCCCGAGATTTCTTGCTCGGTGAGGGTCGCGCCCTCGGCGCTGAGCAGGTTGTTGGCGATCTTGTACTGCTGGACGTCAGCCTCGGCCTGCTGCAGCTGGCCGCGCAGTTCGCCGACGCGGGAGTCCAGCCATTCGTTGGCCTTGGCAGTCGCGTCGAACTTGGCTTCCAGTTGTTCGGTCAGATAGAGGTCGGCGAAGGCGTTGGCCAACTTGGACGCCTGCTCGGGCTGGGGGTGGGTATAGTCGATGGCGATCAGGTAGGTCAGACCGGCGCGACGAACTTTCAGCCCGTCCAGCACATGGTCGACCACCCGCTCGCGGCGACGCTGGAGCTCCACCGGATCAAGCGCCGCGGTCGGCGCCACTGACTTCTTCAGCCAGGGCAACCAGGCGCTGAGGCCCTTGGACTGCTCGAGATACGGATTGAAGTAGGGGTCTTGATCGAGCTTCAGCTGGGTGACCACGCGGTTGGCCAGGGAGCGCGAGCGCAGCACCTCGACCTGGGTGTCCATGGTCAGGGAGTCCGCCGGCAGGCCCGAGAGCACTGCGCTCATGTCGGTCACCTGCTCCGTGCGCGGATCCAGCATGACCTGGGCGGTAGCCGTGTAGCGGGGCGTCTGCTGCAGTGTGAAGAGCAGGACCGCCACGAAAACCACCAGCGCCACCGCTGCGAACAAACGCAGGCGGCGGCGGAATGTGGCGATCAAGACATTGAGGTCAAGCGTAACCTCTCCGGAAGAATGTCCCGGAGAGGTTTGGGTCTCGTAAGCTGAGCCGTCCATGAAAACTCTCGATGACGCTGGGGGCTTACACCCCCGGGGCGTTCCTAGAACTGGAGCGCGACGGACGCCGCGATCTTATTGTCCGTGAAGGATGTCCCGTGAGCCGCGCCCGAGGAGTCCTGCTTCAGGTAGGTATAGGTCAGGAAAACCCCTACGCGACGGTTAAGCAGGTAGGCGACTGAGGCGCCGGCGCCGGTGCGCTTGTCGTCCCGATCGATCTTCTCATAGGCGTCTTTGCCGTAGCTGGCGTTGGCCGACAGCAGGACGTTACGCAGCAGTTCGTGGTCAATATTGACCCCGATGGTGTTCGAAATGTAGCCGGGCGAGCCGCTGGTGGTCGACTCCTCGATGGTTCGGCCTCCGGTGGCGGTCAACGTGGTGAGCGCGGTCGGGAACCATTCCAGCTTACCTTCGGCGCTGAAGCCGTCGATCTTGTTGTACAGCGGGCTATCGTACGACTGCTTCATGTAGCCGACGGCGATGTCGCCGCGGATAACGTCCGTCAGTTCGAAATTGGAGCCCACGGTGGCGACATAACCGTCCGAGCTGCGATCCGACGTGGCCAGATCGTAGTCCTTGTTGTTGCCAACGACCTGCAGGAACAGCGCCGTGTCCGGGCTGACAGCGTATTCAGCCTTACCGCTGAAATAGAACTCGTTGCGATCGCGGAAGTCCTGATCGACGGGGCGCGCCGGGACAGCCAGGGTGCCGACGCTGACGCCGTCATCGTAGTTGTAGTCGTAGTCCGTCAGGCGACCGGTCAACCGCACGCGGTTGAACTCCTTCACGCCCGTCAGTTTGCTGGTGAACAGCTCGTATTCAATCGGCTTGGCCGACGAGGCCGGCGACTGAGGCGAGGTCCGCGGCTCGGTCAGCTTCTGGTACTGAACCGAACCCGAGACGTTCGAGCCGCGGACGATGTCCAGCCGGCCGTTGACCCCGAGGGTGTATTCCTCGGTGTTTTCGGTATCGAAGTCCGAATAGCGGTTGATCGAGGCCGAAGCGAAGGCGCCCAGGGCGTGACGCGACCAATTGGACCGCGCGGCCACTTCCGGCTTGACGCGCCAGATCGTATCCGACTCCACCAAGACGTCGTTGGCGTAGATGTTGTCGTTGTGCTCAACCGTCGCCGTCACGCGCGGATACAGGGTGAAGCCGCCGGTCTTGATGCCGACAGCCTCGTAATCCGGACGCGGGCGCTCACGAACGGTGACGTTCTTGTCGCGCTTGAAGTTCGAACCCAGGTCCTGGGCCGCGGCAATATGAGGAGCGGACGCGGCCAGAAGAGCCGTGAACGCCACGGACATCAAATATTTCATTGAGCTATCCCCACCTTCGGAAACGCTGATTTCCGTTAGGACTTCGCCATAAAGGCGCACACAAAAACTCTGGACGAGCGCGGCCCGAGCCGACTAGCCGCCGCAATAGGCTGCGACCACGCCGGCGCAAGGATCGAAAGCCGCCGGGGTTGCCCCGCCGGCGCCGGCGCCCTGCAGGTTCACCAGGACGCTGACCGAGGGCCCGCCATCGATCGCGCCCGTCACGGTGGCCGACTGGCCGGTGGCGGCCAGTTGGGCGAGAACGGCGGGGTCGTTGGCGACCATCTGGGCGAATTCCGGCGCCACGATGGCGGCGACCGCGATCGCCACGCCTGCGCTAATCGTACCGGCCTTGACCGCGGCGATCAGGGCCTGGGCCATCATTTCCGGCGTTGCGCCGCTGGTCGATAGCGCCTGAGCGACCGCGCCCTGGATCGCCGCCAACTTGTTGGCGCTCGACATCGTGGAGAAGTTCGGCGCGGATGCGGCGGTGCGCGCCGCCGACGAAATGACCGCTTGCAGCGAAGCGACGGTGACCGCGGGCGCTTGAGCCCAGACGGCGGCTTGGCCGACCGGAGCGACAACCATGGCCAACCCGACGACGAGAGCGCTCAGATGACGCGATGACATGTCAGTACCCCTCTTCAGAATTCGTTAGGGGTATAATGCCGCAACCGCGAACACTCCAGCATTATCTACAGTTTTCCAGGAAAAGCGTACCAACGTGGCGAATCTGCGTGGTGTACGCCGCTTTTTCGTGCGGTTGGCGACTCTAGAGGTTGCTTTCACTGAGCATAGAGTCTCCCCGATATGTGCTGGTGATCTTAACACTTCGCCCGCCGACAGCATTCCCCTCTCAAGCGATCTAAAACACCTGATCAAGTCCGCGAGACGATTTGCAGGTGCGCATCGACCCTGTCGCGAATTTAGCTCCGCCGGTCCGTCTTTCGCTGTCGCCTTAGCAGGCGCAGCATAGACCGCTCGATGCTTGGGCATTTCAGGAGGCCGAGCAGACCGAGGATGACCAAGGCCGCGAGCGACACGTCCGTACTCTCGAAAGTCTTGCTCAGCTTAGCATGAAGGCGCGTGAAGTTCACTTTGGCGTCGCGCCGGTGCGCCGTCGCGACGCCAAAAAAGAGACCGCGACCACCCACAACCGGAATGACTTCCGACTTTGTAAAATCAATTTCAGGCCGAACACTTGTTCGCACTCGCCGCAAAACTTGACCCTGACCCCTGGAGCGCCCCTCTCGGGCCACCTTCGTTTCGAGCCCGACTTCTCACGGCCATGGTCCCGCCGCACCCCGCCGCTAAGGCTTGGTCCTGTGAGATCGAGCCTATCTTTGACGCACCCGGCCGCGGATCCGGCCCGACCGCCGTCACCCGGGAGCGCTCCTACGAGCGTCAAGGAGGCCGCCATGCCCGCGACAAGGCCTTCCTCACGCCCCCCGGGACGAAGGCAAGCCGCCCGACGGCGCTGGCTGATGGTCGGCGGCGCCTCGGCGCTCTTTCACGGCCTGCTGGGATGGTTGCTGCTGGCGGCCGTGCCCCCGCCGCCGGTCCTGGTCGAACCGCGCAGCGTGGTGATCCAGCTGCTTGCGCCCAACCCGCCGCATCCGTCGGAACGAGCCGCCGCGAGCCGCCCCCAGTCGGCCCCGCTGCACCTTCCGACGGCCCGCGCGCTCCCGCCCCTGTCCGCGCCGACCCTCGCGCCCTCGCCGTTCCCCGCACCCTCCGGGACCGTGGTCGCGCCGCCCGGCTTCACGGCGAGAGGAACCCTGACCGGCGGCGGCGAGGCCTTGCGCCAGGCCGCGCGCCGGAGCGGCTGCACCGAGGCCGACATCGTCAAGCTGACCAAGGCCGAGCGCGACGCCTGCGCCGAAACCTTGGGCGCGAAGAACAAGAACGGCCCGGCCCTCTACGCGGCGATCGACCCCGACAAGAAGGCGGCCTTCGACGGCGACTGCAAGAAGGACGACGACTGGTGCCTCTACCGCACCGGCAAGGGGCCGTATCCCGGCCTGTTCGCCATCGGCAAGAAGAAGAAGATCAAGGGCTGGGACTAGGGGCTATTTCGAATAGACGACCCGGCAATCGCCCTCGACCGTGGTGTAACGGCCGTTGGCCGCGTCGACGAACGAGATCCGCCCGCCCTCGTCATATTCGACCTTGCCGGTCGAGCGTCCGGCGAAGTTCTGCGTGCCGTAGGTCCAGCAGACAATGTCCGCCGGCTTGTCGCCCCAGGTCGCGTCCCGACTGGCCCTCTTGCTGTCGGTGCAGGCGCCCGTCGCGACCGTGGCCAGGAGGATCGAGGCAGTCAGGGCTAGGCGCATGGAGCGGTCTCTCCTGTGAGGCCCGGCCTGTCGCGAGGCGCGGGCGGACTTAGGCGCCACCATGTTGCAAGGTGTTCGGCGACGCAACGAGACGCGTCGAGCTTGGAGACCCGAGCGCGCAACGAAAAAGGGCCCCGTCTCGCGACGGGGCCCTTCTCGTTTCCGGTGAGCGCTAGGCGCTTACCAGGCCTTGCTCAGGGTCACGAAGGCGCGACGCTCGACTTCCAGGCCCGACGTCTGGCGCTGGTGGCCGTCGGTCAGGTTCTGGCCGCTGACCGCCAGGGTGATCCCGTGGTCGAAGCTGCGGGCCACGCGGCCGCCCAGGGTGATGTAGTCCTCGATCTCGACCAGCGCGCCGGTCGACAGGAAGCCCTTGTGGTCGCCGGTGTAGTGGGCGAAGCCGTCGGCGGCCCACTGGGCGTTGGCCCAGCCGAACGAGACGTTGGCGCGGGTTTCAGGTGTCGTGGCCGAGAAGGCGGCCAGGCGGACGGTCGGCGAGAAGCCGGCGGTCGGCTGGTCGTCGACGTCGGTGAAGGTCCAGTCGCCGCTCCAGTGGYAGCCGCCCTCGATCTTGCCCGAGGCCGTCACTTCCACGCCCCACATCTTGCTGTCGCCGATGTTGCGGTAGCTGAGCAGCGGCAGGACGCCCGGCGCGGTCGGCATGACGTCGATCTGGCCCGAGGTGGGCTGACCCTTCACGTCTTCGGTCTTCTGGCGGAAGACGCTGACGCCGGCCTTGGCGTCCAGGCCCGGCAGCGGGCGCTCGTAACCGATCTCGTAGTTGGTGACGATCGACGGCGCCAGGACCGGGTTGCCGATCACGCCGACGGTGTACGGGCCGGCCGTGGCCCGCAGTTGCACCGCGCCCAGGTCGACCAAGGTCGGAACCTGCACGCCGCGCGCGGCGGTGGCCTTGAAGGTGTCGGCGGCGGTCGGACGATAGACGGCGCCGAAGTTGTAGCTGGCCTTCTTGATCGAGCGATCCCAGTAGGCGTTGGTCACGGCCGGGTAGCCGGCCGGGAACGTGCCTTCACGCGACAGGCTCAGGTCGTCGTAGCGGCCGGCCGCGGTGACGGCCAGCTTGTCGCTGATCGCCCAGTTCCACATGCCCGAGACCGAGACGACCTCGTAGCTCAGCTTGCCGCCGACCAGCGGGGCCGTGTTGACCTCGTTCTTGCGATACTCGCCGCCGATGCGGAACGTGTGGTTCGCCCCGATCTTGAACAGGTCCTGGGCGCTGACGACGTCCAGCTTGTTCTCGAAGCGGGCCTTCTGGCTGGCGACCAGTTGCTTGGCCGTCAGGTTGGTCTCGTAGGCCGAGACCTGCAGCAAGCCGAGCTTGGTGTCGGAGGCCAGGGTCGCCTTGACCGAGGTCGTGACGTACTTGCTGGGCGAGTAGCTGTAGTTGGAGACCGCCTCGCTGACCTGGACGTTCGACCACGAGCCTTCGACCCGCAGTTCGGTCTTTTCGGTCAGCTGGGTGATGGTGTCGAGGTTGGCCGAGACCCGGGCCGGGTCGGTCAGCAGGTTGGACGCCACGCCGGTGGTGTTCTTGTACTCGTCCATCTGGGCCGCGCCGGCCGACAGGCGGGCGAAGAAGCGGTCGCCCAGCTTGACCGACTTGGCGATCGACAGCTCGCCGTAACCGTTCGTGCCGCCGGTGACGGTGGCGAAGCCGGTCGAGTCGAACTTGGGGTTCTGGGTGATGATGTTGATCACGCCGCCGACGGCGTTGAAGCCGAACAGGGCGCTGTTGGGGCCCTTGACGACTTCGATCTGGCGGATTTCCGACAGCTGCACCGGCAGGGTGGCCCAGGCGGTGTAGCCGTAGTGGTCCAGATAGACCTGGCGGCCGTTGATCAGCACCAGCAGGCGCGGCGACATCGCCTGGTCATAACCGCGGACGCTGACGTCCGAGGCGCCCGCGCCCCAGTTCAGCACGTCCAGGCCGGCGACGCGGCTGAGGATGGTCGGCAGGTCGACGGCGCCCGAGCGCTTGATGTCGTCGGCCGAAATGATGTCCATCGCGACCGGAACTTCGGTCGAGCGCTGCGGCGAACCGGTGGCGCTGGTGGTGACCGGCTCGTTGAACAGCTGCTCCATCGCGCCGTAGTCGATCGACTGGGCGTGGGCGGCCGTGGCCGCCATGGACAGGGCGAAGGTGGCCGAAACGCCGGCCAGAAGAGTCTTTTTCATGATTGTTTCTCTGGGCTCGAGCTGGATCAGACTTCGCGGATCATCATGCGGAAGGCGGCCTTGAAGACCGCGCCCACGGCGGCGGCGGCCGCGCGGTTGACGACGATCTCGACCTTGGGGTCGGCCGAGACGCTCATCACGCAGTTGCCGCTGGTGGCGCAGGAGGTGTCCGAGCCGATGGTGATCAGCTTCTTGGCCTTAGCGGCCGCGCCGACATTGACGCCGGTGGTGACGTAGAGGGCGGCGACGCCGCTGACGCCCGAAACGGCCGAGGCTTCGACCGGCTTGGCGGTCAGGGTCACGGCGCCGGCGCTCATGCCGCCGCCGATGGCGGCCATCACGGCGTTCTTCTCGGCGACCGAGGCGGGCTTGGACGGATCGAAGACCACGCCCAGGACGGCTTTGCCGGTCGGGCCGTTTTCGAGGAAGGTCAGCGCGCGGCCGGCGACCTGGACGTCTTTCGCCGCATCGGCGTGGGCGGCGCTCAACGGCGCCAGAACGAGGGTCAGTGCGCAGAGCGCGACGGCGCTCCGGGTGTTTCTTTTCGACATTCTTGCATCCCCTGCCCGAATTTCTTCCGGGCTTCACGGGGCGCTGATGTCGCCTGAGGCGTAAACAAGGCCGTAACAGAGATCGGATAACGGCGGTATACTTCTTGTGTTATCCAGCCGACCAACTCGTCTTTTCTGCGATAACCGCGTGATACCTTCAAATATATATACGTATACCTATCACCAATACAGGTTTCATTGCACTACAATGCGCTGCAACATGTTTTCAGTGAGTTGAAACATAGCCATTTCGACATGGTAATGACTTGTATGTCTGACGAAACAACGTGTTATGTGGCTTTCGGATTCTGAAAATACAGCGCGAACAGCCGCCGAACGCTCCGCCAACGGACATCTTGTCGCACTGCGGCGCGAACGCCTCGCCGCGACGTTCGGACGCGCGCCCATGACGCGAGCGCAAAGCCGCGCACAATCCTAGACCGATCCGCGACCGCGTTGAGTCTCTGCACCCTCGGCCGTCACTCCGCCCCTCATCCACCCTCGCGTGGCCAGCCAGGCCGCGAAGACCGGCAGGGCCAGCAAGGTCAGGGCCGTGGAGGTC
>NZ_JBFTZS010000007.1:0-27245 GCF_056406675.1 Caulobacter sp. P1_B12_2
GCGCGCCGATGTCGTTCGCCGACATCTTCGAACAGGTCTCGCCGGCCGTGGTGCAGATCGACGTGACTTCCAAGGCCGCGGCCGCGCCGAAGCTGCGCATCCCGGGCCTGGAAGGCTTCGACATCGTGCCGCGCGGCCAGAAGCCGGGCGAGGACGGCGAGGAGGCCCCGGGTCCCAAGCAGCAGTCCTCGGGCTCCGGCTTCTTCATCTCGGCCGACGGTTACCTTGTGACCAACAACCACGTCGTCGCCGACGCCGACGAGGACGGCATCAATGTCGTCCTGAAGGACGGCCGCGAGCTGAAGGCCACCATCGTCGGTCGCGACGAAGGCACCGACCTGGCGGTCCTGAAGGTCGTCGACCCCAAGGCCAAGGGCGCGGCGTTCCCCTATGTGAACTTCGAGAACCAGGCCAAGCCGCGAGTCGGCGACTGGGTGATCACCATCGGCAACCCGTTCGGCCTGGGCGGCACCGCCACGGCCGGCATCATCTCGGCCTATAATCGCGACCTGGGCGACAGCTCGTCGACCTTCGTCGACTACATCCAGATCGACGCGCCGATCAACCGGGGCAACTCGGGCGGTCCGTCGTTCGACATCTACGGCCGGGTGATCGGGGTCAACACCGCGATCTTCTCGCCGACCGGCGGCTCGGTGGGCATCGGCTTCGCCATCCCCGCCGACGTGGCCGAAGCCACCGCCAAGCAGCTGATCAGCGGCGGCAAGGTGGTGCGCGGCTATATCGGCGCGCAGATCCAGCCCTTCACCAAGGAAATGGCCGACGCCCAGGGTCTGGGCGAGGTCAAGGGCGCCATCGTCGCCGACGTGATCCAGGGTGGTCCGGCCCAAAAGGGCGGCCTGATGCCCGAGGACGTGATCACCGCCGTCAACGGCGTGGCGATCAAGAGCGGCTCGGAGCTGACTCGCGAAGTGGCCAAGGGGCGTCCGGGCGACACCCTGAAGCTGTCGATCCTGCGGGGCGGCAAGCCGCGTACGGTCGACATCAAGTCGGGCCTGCGTCCGACCGAGAAGGAGCTGGCGCTCAACGACGACGACACGGACGAGGGCGGCGCCGACACGCCGACCAAGCCGCAGACTCAGAAGTCGGAAGCCCTGGGCATGACCCTGGTCCCGATCGACGAGGCGGCCCGCCGCACCTACAGCATCGACCCGGCCGTTCGCGGCGTGCTGATCGACGGCGTGAAGGTCAATTCCGACGCCGGCGAAAAGGGCCTGCGCAAGGGCGATGTGCTGACCAGCGTCAACGGCGACCCCGTCACCTCGGCCTCGCAGGTCAGCGCGGCGGTGGACGCGGCCAAGAAGCTGCAGCGCCCCAGCGTCAATCTGCGGATCATCCGCGCCGGTCGCCCGACGATCGTGCCGCTGAAGATCGCTCCGTAGCGGGAACGCCGATACGCGGGGGCTTTCGCCCGCGCGCGGATCACGTCACCATCCGCGGGACGTGACGACGACACGACCGAGGGCGTCATCGATTCGCACGATGACGCCCTTTCGTGCATCTGGGGACTGGCCGGGGATTTGGCATGCGTATTCTGATCATCGAAGACGACCTGGAAGCGGCCGGCGCGATGCGCCACGGCCTGACCGAGGCCGGCTACGAGTGCGTCCACGCCCCCGACGGCGAGGCCGGCCTGACCGAGGCGGGCAAGGGCGGCTTCGACGTGCTGATCGTCGACCGGATGATGCCCAAGAAGAACGGCGTCGAGGTGGTCGAGACCCTGCGTCGCGAGGGCGACCAGACGCCGGTGCTGTTCCTCTCGGCCCTGGGCGAGGTGGGCGACCGGGTCATTGGCCTCAAGGCCGGCGCCGACGACTACCTGGTCAAGCCCTACGCCTTCGCCGAGCTGATGGCCCGGGTTGAGGCCCTGTCGCGGCGTCGCGAGACTGGAGCCGTGGCGACCACCCTCAAGGTGGGCGAACTGGAGATGAACCTGATCAACCGGACGGTCCATCGCCAGGGCAAGGAGATCGATCTCCAGCCCCGCGAGTTCCAGCTCCTGGAATTCATGATGCGCCACGCCGGCCAGTCGGTGACCCGCACCATGCTGCTGGAGAAGGTGTGGGAATACCACTTCGACCCGCAGACCAACGTCATCGACGTGCACATTTCCCGCCTGCGCTCGAAGATCGACAAGGGCTTCGACCGGGCCATGCTGCAGACCGTGCGCGGGGCGGGCTACCGGCTCGATCCGTAGGCGGCGCGAAATGTCCGTGGTCCAGGTGAAAATTGCTTCACTTGCTCGCACCCGTCGCGGGCGGCCATACGTATCGCGGCGGGTCCACGTCCGCGGTTCTTGAAGAGCTTCGCTAGCCCATGCGCCTGCCGCGCCTGATCCGATCCACGCCGTTCCGGCTGACCCTGCTGTTCCTGGCCCTGTTCGCGGCGGCCGCCAGCGCGTTCCTGGGCTACATCTACATCGCCACCGCCGGCGAGGTGAACCGCCGCGCCGACGCCGACATCACCCGCGAGATGGAGAGCCTGGAGGCCGCCTACCGGGTGGGCGGGGTCAACGGCCTGAACCAGACCATCGTCGAACGGGCCACCGGCGAGCGGCCGTTCCTGTATCTGCTGCTCGACAAGGACGGCAAGCGGATCTCCGGCTCGATCGAGGAGTCGCCGATCGACGACTTCGAAGGCCCGGGCCCGACCTGGGAGACTTTCAAGCTCACCGAAACCGACATCGACGGCGCCGAGGTCAAGCGCGCGGCGCGCGGGGTGCAGGAGCGCCTGAGCGGCGGCGAGGCCCTGTTCGTCGGGGCCGACGTCCAGGAGTCGGAAGGTTATGTCATGAAGATCGTCCGGGCCCTGCGCGGGGCCGGGGCGCTGGTGATCATCCTGGGCCTGGCCGGCGGGGTTCTGATCAGCCGCAACGTCTCGCGCAGCATGCAGGGCCTGGTTGACGTGGTGAACGCGGTGCGGGCCGGCGACCTGCACGCCCGGGCCCAGGTGCGCGGCACCCGCGACGAATATGACGAGCTGGCCGAGGGCCTCAACGACATGCTCGACCGCATCGAGCGGCTGATGGGCGGCCTGCGCCACGCGGGCGACGCCATCGCCCATGACCTGCGCTCGCCCCTGACCCGCCTGCGCGCCCGCATGGAGGTGGCCCTGATCGACGCCGAGAACGGCAAGGGCGACCCGATGGCGGCCCTCGAGACGGCCCTGGTCGACGCCGACGGCGTGCTCAAGACCTTCAACGCGGTGCTGGCCATCGCGCGGCTGCAGGCGGCCGGCGAGGCTCCCGACCAGACCAGCTTCGACGCCAGCGAACTGGCGTCCGACATGGCCGAGCTCTACGAGGCCAGCTGCGAGGACAAGGGGCTGGACTTCAAGGCTGAGATCGTCCCGGCGCTGGGCATCCGCGGCAACCGCGAGTTCATCGCCCAGGCCCTGGCCAACCTGCTCGACAACGCCATCAAGTACACGCCCGAAGGCGGGGCGGTGATGCTGCGGGCTCGGCGCACCTCGTCCGGCGACCTGGAGTTCTCGGTCACCGACACCGGGCCGGGCGTGCCCGAAACCGACCGAATGCGGGTTGTCCAGCGCTTCGTGCGGCTGGAGAACAGCCGCAGCGAACCGGGGGCGGGGCTTGGCCTGTCGCTGGTCCAGGCGGTGGCCGCTTCACACGGCGGGCGGCTCGAACTGGCGGAGGGACCAGGCGAGTACGGGGGCTTCGGGCCGGGCCTGCGTGTGGCTCTGGTGTTGCCGAGGGTGGAGTAGGGCCCCCTCAGGCGGCTTCGCCGACAGCTCCCCCAAGAGGGGAGCATCTAACGCCCGTACACCACCGTGAAGCACCGCTTCTGGCCCAGCTTGGTCGGGCAGAACCCGGTCTCTTCGGAACCCCCGCGGATGAGCACGTAGCGGTCGCGCTTGCAGGCCCACCACTCCTCCTCGAAGTCGGGGCGGTCGTCCTGCTTGAACACCGGCTCGTCGCCCTGGGCGTAGAAGCGGGTCATGCCGGTCAGGCCGCCGAAGCTGCCCCAGCCGTTGACCAGGCCGCAGACCCGGCCGTCGCGCCGGGCCCAGACCTTGCCCAGCTCCAGAGAATGCGGCTGGGCCAGGCGGGCGATCAGTCGCGGCTTGACGCTGGCCCAGCGCACCCGCGCCATCGACCTGGCGGCTATCAATTGAGCGCCCTCCCTGGCCGGGGACTTGGGCTCGACCTTCAACTCGTACTGGACGGTGTACATCACCATCAGCCCCACGGCGAAGGCCATCAGGGCCATGACGCTCAACTCGAAGATCCTCACCGCCAGGGCCTTGCGGCGGCTTTGGGCGCCGCGCGTCACGGGCATTCTGAGAACGAAGGTCATGGTCGTGCCCCGCCGGCCTCCACGCGGGGCGTGGATTACATCTGTAGACTTAAAAAGTTACAGATGTAATCGGAATCGTCAAGCCGCGAGCGCGGATCGCGCGCCGACGGACGAGATCAGTGGTGGAGATTGGGCAGGGTGATGCCGTCGACGGGGCCGTCGCCGACGAACCGGCCCGGCCAGGAGATCTCCTGGTTGGGCAGCGGGCCGCGCGGCGTGACCGTCCAGACGCCCAGGGCGGTGATCACCGCCATCAGGGCGATCGCGGCGGCGCCGGCGGTCTGGCGGCGATAGCTGGGCTCGGGCCGGGCCAGCAGCTTGACCCGCATCAGCAGCGGATGAGCCGCGAAGAAACAGGCCAGGGGCGAGCCGGTCCGGCGGGTGTGCGCCTCGACCAGGGCCTGGGCGTAGGGGCGGCGCAGATTGGGCCGCAGGGCCAGGACCGTGGCGTCGCAGGCCATCTCCTGGTCCAGCCGGGCGCACAGGGCCCCCACATGGATCAGCGGATTGCACCAGCCCAGGACCTGGATGCCGGCGATGGCCAGGTTGGCGACCGGGTCGCCGCGCTTGATGTGGGCGCGCTCGTGCAGGTCGACGATCTTGCGCGCCTGCTCGTCGAAGCGGGCGGTGAAGTCGGCGGGCAGCACGACGCGAGGCCAGAAGACGCCCATGACCGCCGGACCGGCGCGGCCGGCTTCGGCCCGGGCCCGGAAGGCGCGTTCCTGCAGCAGGATCACGGTGGCCAGGGCGACGCCGCCGRCCAGCCAGAGGGCCATCAGCAGCACCGCGCGCTCCTCGCCCATCAGCGGCGGCGGAGAGCCCGAACCAAGCGTCTCGGACAGGCTGGGGAACACCGTGGCGATCGCCGCCACCGGCACCAGGGCCCACAGGCGATAGGCCAGGCCCGCGCCGAACACCGCTCGGGTGGGGCCGCGCAGCAACAGGACCAGCAGCACCGCGGCGGCCGCCGCCGCCTGGGTGCGCAACAGGGTCAGGGCCAGCAGTTCAGCCATCATGTTCGAGACCCTCGATCAGAGTCTTCAGTTGCTTGATCTCGTCGGTCGACAGGGCGCGATGCTGGGCGAAGTGCGCCACCAGCGGCGTCAGCTGGCCGTCGAAAAGTCGGTTCAGCAGGCTCTGGCTCTCGGCCTGAACATAGTCGGCGCGCTGGATGATCGGGGCGTAGCGCGCCCGGCCCTCGATGCGGTCGGAACGGATCGCCTTGCGCTTCAGCAGGCGGTTGATCAGCGTCTTGACCGTCGCCTCGCCCCAGCCCTGCGGCTCGGCGACCTCGGCCATGATCTCGTCCACCGTCAACGGATTGCGCATCCACAGCGCGTCCATGATGCGGCTTTCGGCCTGAGTGATGTTCATGGCGTTCGGTCTCCAGCGCTAACGATTACGCCTGTAACATCGACTGTCAAGCGGCGCGCCGGCGTCGCGATCATGAGCAAGCTTTAATGCTGTGGTTTCGCCGGCCGATGCTACCCGTCCACGCTTCCAGATTGCGAGGGCAGGGGCATGGATCGTCGGCGTTTTCTCGAGATGTCCCTGGTCGGGGCGGCGTTCGCGCCCTTGGCGGCGCAGGCCCAGACGGCTTCTGGAACCGCTCCGCCCGCCGCGCCGCCGCCCTTTCCGCCACGCGACGCGCGCACCGTCTGGCTGGTCGGCGACTCGGCGCCGCCGGATCCGGCGGGCGACACCCAGAGGCTTCTGGATCTGCTGAAGGCGCGGCCCCGGATCCGCGAAGCTTATCTGTCCGATGGCGCGACCGCCGAGCTGGAGGCCCGCTTCGCCAAGCTGCTGGGCAAGGAGGACTGCGCTTTCCTGGCCACCGGCACGCTGGCCAACCACCTGGCGGTCCGCGTGCTGGCCGGCGACGCCTCGCGCGTGATCGTGCAGCACGAAAGCCACCTCTATCGCGACGAGAACGACGCCGCCCAGCTTCTCTCGGGCCTCAACCTCGTGTCCCTGGCCGAAGGCCGTGTTGCGCCGACCTTGGCCGAAATCAAGGCTGCGGTCGACGAGGCCGAGAACGGCCCCTACCCGCTGCGGGTCGGGGCGATCTCTCTCGAAAGTCCGGTGCGCCGCGTGAACGGCGAGATGGTCGACCCGGCCCTGGTCCGCGAGATCTCGGCCTACGCCAAGACCAAGAACATCAAGATGCACCTGGACGGCGCGCRCCTGCTGATGGCCCCGCCCGGCTACGACATCGCCGGGACGGCGGCGCTGTTCGATACGGTCTATGTCTCGCTCTACAAGTACCTGGACGCGCCGTTCGGGGCGGTGCTGGCCGGGGCCAAGGCCGATATCGCCAAGGTCCGCGACCTGCGCCACCGGTTCGGCGGCACGATCTATCAGGGCTGGGAGTGCGCCGTTCCGGTCCTGGCGGCGCTGGACGATTTCGACGCCCGTCACCGCGCGGCCTTCGCCGCCGCTGACCAGCTGTTCGCGACCCTCAAGGCCCAGGGCTTGGCGACGGTGAAGCCCGCCCCCAACGCCTCCAACATCCGTGAACTGGTGGTCAAGCCCAAGGTGGCCGAAGGTCTGTTCGACCGCATGCGCGTGGCCGGGGTGCGGATGCTGCAGCCGGAGAATGGCGTGATCGAGCTCTATATCAACGACACGATCACCCGGCGGCCGGTCGAGGAATATGTGAAGCTGTTCACGGGCTAGAGGCGCGGACGAACCCCGGGGGATGACCTCGCCGTCCTCCCGCGCCACAGTGTCGGCCATGACTCGCCTGCTCGAACGTCTCACCCCCTGCGGCCCCGTGGTCGATCCCAAGGCCGCCGAGCGGGCGCACGAGACGATCACCCGGCGGGTCGGCGAGGCCGCGCCCCTGGTCGAGGCCGCCTGGCCCGCCCTGGCGCCGGTGTTCGCCGCCTCGTCCTACCTGGCCGGCCTGGCGCGGCGCGACGGCCAGCGGCTGGCCTCGATCCTGGACGCCGATCCCGAGGCGCGGCTGGCCCGGATCCTGGCCGAGGCCGAAGCCGTGGGGGCCGAGCCGGACTTCGAGACGGCCCGCCGGACGATGCGCGAGCTGAAGGCCGACCTGCATCTGCTGACCGCCCTTTGCGACCTGGGCGGAGTCTGGGACCTGGACGCGGTGACAGCCGCCCTGACCCGCTTCGCCGACGCCACCCTGCACGCCTCGCTGACCCAGGCCGTGCGGCTGGAGGTGGCGCGCGGGGCTCTGACCCATGTGGGCGAGGGGCCCGACGGTCCGGCTCCGGGCCTGTTCTGCATCGCCATGGGCAAGCACGGGGCGTTCGAGCTCAACTATTCCAGCGACATCGACTTCTCGATCTTCTACGCGCCCGAAGCCCTGCCGGTGGCCGAGGGCGTCGAGCCGCAGGGCGTGGCGGTGCGCATCGCCAACCACCTGGGCCGGCTGCTGGCCGAGCGCACGGTCGACGGCTACGTGTTCCGCATCGACCTGCGCCTGCGCCCCGACCCGTCCTCGACCCCGCCGGCCATGCCGATCGACGCGGCGCTCGACTACTACGAAAGCGTCGGCCAGAACTGGGAGCGGGCGGCGCACATCAAGGCGCGGATCTGCGCCGGCGACTTGACGCGCGGCGAGGCGTTTCTGGCCGAGCTGCAGCCGTTCATCTGGCGTAAGAACCTCGACTTCGCGGCCATTGCCGACATCCATTCGATCAAGCGCCAGATCCACGCCTACAAGGTGGACGACCGGCTGACCGCCAAGGGCGCGGACCTGAAGCTGGGACGTGGCGGCATCCGCGAGATCGAGTTCTTCGTCCAGACCCAGCAACTGATCCTCGGTGGGCGGCACCCCGACCTGCGCAGCCCGCGTACGCTGGAGGCGTTGGCCGCGCTGTCGGACGCCGGCCACGTCACGCCCGAGGATCGCGACTATCTGATCAAGGCCTATCGCGACCTGCGCGCCCTGGAGCACCGGGCCCAGATGATCGCCGACGACCAGACCCACAAGCTTCCGGAGTCCGACGCCGACCGCAAGAAGGTGGCGGCCCTTTGGGGGCATGGCGCCTTGCGCAGCTTCGACGCCGTGGTCGGCCAGGTCCTCAAGGGCGTGAACCGCCGCTATGGCGCGCTGTTCAAGGGCGAGGAGGAGCTGTCGTCGCGGTTCGGCAGCCTGGTGTTCACCGGCGTCGAGGACGATCCGGAGACCCTGGCCACCCTCAAGCGCATGGGCTTTTCGCACCCGGAGCGCGCGGCCGCCACGATCCGCGGCTGGCACCACGGCCATATCGCCGCCACCCGCACCGAGCGGGGGCGCGAGCTGTTCACGCGCCTGGCGCCGCGCCTGCTGGACGCCGCCAACGCCACGGGCGCGCCGGACGACGCCTTCAACCGGTTCGGCGACTTCTTCTCGTCTCTCAGCAGCGGCGTGCAGATCCAGTCGCTGTTTCTGGCCCAACCGCGATTGTTCGAGCTGATCGTCGAGGTCATGGCCTTCGCCCCGCGCCTGGCCAGCACCCTGGCCCGGCGGCCCACGGCGCTGGACGCCTTGCTAGACCCGGCGTTCTTCGGGCCGATCGAGATGCCGAAGGACGCGCCTTGGGATCCGGCGGATTTCGAGGGGGCGATGGACGCCGCCCGGCGTCTGTTCCGCGACCAGACCTTCCGGATCGGCGTGCGGGTGATCAGCGGCACCGCGGGCGCCCGCGATGCCGGCGCGGCCTTCGCCGACCTGGCCGACGTGATCGTCCGAGGCCTGGCGCCCGCCGCCCTGGCGGAGGTCGAGCGACTGGGCGGGGCCTTCCCTGGCCAGGTCGCCGTGGTCGCCCTGGGCAAGGCGGGGTCGCGCGAGATGACCGCCAAGTCGGATCTGGACCTGATGACGCTCTACGCCGCCGACGATCCGGCCGGCCAAGGGGGGGCGGTGTCGGCGATCAAGGCTTGGGGCGCCGAGAGCTTCTACGCTCGCTTCACCCAGCGCCTGACCTCGGCCCTGTCGGCCCCGACGGGGGAGGGCACGCTGTACGAGGTGGACCTGAAGCTGAGGCCGTCGGGCACCAAGGGGCCCGTGGCGGTCAGCCATGCGGCGTTCGAGGACTATTACGAGCGTGAAGCCGAGACCTGGGAGTTGCAGGCCCTGACCCGGGCCCGAGTGATCTGGGCCTCGTCCGCCGCGTTTCAGACGCGGGCCGAGGCGGCGATTTCCGGGGCGCTGCGTCGGGTCCGCGATCCGAAGAAGACCGCCGTCGACGTGCTGGAGATGCGCCAGCTGATGGAGGACGAGCGACCGGGCAAGGGCGACTGGGACCTCAAGCTCACCCCCGGGGGGCTGGTCGACATCGAATTCGCCGCCCAGTTCCTGCAGCTGGTCCACGCGGCGGACGGCGGTCCGTTGGCGCAGAACACCGGCGAGGCCCTGGCGGCCCTGGATCGCGCCGGCCTGGGCGACAATACCGCCCTGGCGGCGCTCGAGGCCGCCTGGCGGCTGGAGCAGGACCTGTCGCAGCTGCTGAAGGTGGCGCTGGAGGACGGGCATGACCCGGACACCGAGCCCAAGGCGTTCCGAGCGCTGCTGGCGCGAGCGGGCGGGGTGCGGGAGTTCCGCTCGCTGAAGACCAAGCTGGCCAAGGCGAAGGTCGAGGCGCGGGGAGCGTTCGAGGCGGTGGTGAAGGGGTAGTGGCTCACCCACCTGACCGCTTCGCGGTCTGTCAGCGGCGAGGGGGCGGAGGACGTTCCTCTTCCCCCCATGGGGGAAGACGGTCGCGAAGCGACCCGTACGGGGCAAGTGGTCAACATTCCGCAGACTCCCTGTAACCATTCCCGCTTTCAGCACGTATCTTCCAGGGTAGCCTCCCGGAGCCCGCCATGCTGATCCGCAACGCCCCCGACCTGACCGACAACGACGTCACCGATCGCGGTCTCTATCTGCGGCGGCGCGAGTTCATCGGCGGGGCGGCTGGGCTGGGGCTGCTGGCCGCCGCCGGGCAGGCCGGCGCGCGGGGCCTGGCCTACAAGCCGGGCTTCTCGACGACCGAGACCCCGACGCCGAAGAAGGACATCACCAGCTACAACAACTTCTACGAATTCGGGGTCAACAAGGAGGATCCGTCCGAGAACGCGGGATCCCTCAAGACCCGCCCGTGGACGATCCGCGTCGACGGCGAATGCGAGGCGCCGGCCAGCTTCGCGATCGACGACCTGATCAAGGGACAGAAGCTGGAGGAGCGCATCTATCGCATGCGCTGCGTCGAGGGCTGGTCGATGGTGATCCCCTGGGTGGGCTTTCCGCTCAAGGACCTGATCGCCCAGGTCAAGCCGACCTCGAAGGCCAAGTTCGTCGCGTTCGAGACCCTGATGCGACCGTCCGAAATGCCCGGCCAGCGCTGGGACACTCTGCAGTGGCCCTATCGCGAAGGCCTGCGGATCGACGAGGCGGTCCACCCTCTGACCCTGCTGGCCGTCGGCCTTTACGGCGACGTCCTGCCCAACCAGAACGGCGCGCCGCTGCGGCTGGTCGTGCCGTGGAAGTACGGGTTCAAGGGCATCAAATCGATCGTCAAGATCAGTCTGGTCGAGAAGATGCCGGCCACCGCCTGGAACGTGCTGGCCCCGCGCGAGTACGGCTTCTATTCCAACGTCAATCCGGCGGTGGACCACCCGCGCTGGTCGCAGGCCACCGAGCGGCGGATCGGCGAATTCCGCCGCCGCGAGACCCTGCCGTTCAACGGCTATGGCCAATATGTCGCCGACCTCTATCGCGGCATGGACCTGAAGCGGAACTTCTGATGGACGCCTCGGTCAAGCGCGCCGCCACCAGCAAGCGTCCCTCCAAAACCCAGGACAACCTGGTCTACGCCGCCGTCTGGCTGGCCTGTTTCGCGCCGCTGGTCTGGCTGGCCTGGCGGGTGTTCAGCGACGACCTGGGGGCCAATCCGATCGAGGCGCTGATCCGCCAGATCGGCGTCTGGGGCCTGCGTCTGCTGCTGGTCGGCCTTGCGGTGACCCCGGCCGCGCGAATCCTGAAGAAGCCGCGCCTGGTCCGCTTTCGCCGCACCATCGGCCTGTTCGCCTTCAGCTACATCTGCCTGCACCTGCTGACCTATATCGGCGTCGACCTGTTCTTCGACTGGGGCCAGCTGTGGAAGGACATCCTCAAGCGGCCCTTCATCACCCTGGGCATGGGGGCCTTCGTGCTGTTGATCCCGCTGGCCGCGACCTCGACCAACGGCATGATCCGGCGGCTGGGCCGGGCGACCTGGCAACGGATCCACTGGCTGATCTACCTGATCGTGCCGCTGGGCGTGGCCCACTACTACCTGCTGGTGAAGGCCGACCACCGGCCGCCGCTGATCTATGCGGCGATCCTGGCGGTGCTGATGGGCTGGCGGTTCTGGGATGCCTGGCAGCGGCGGGCGCGGACCTAGAACATCTCCGCGTCGGGATCCCGGGCCTGGTCCCGCTTCCACCACCCGCCCAGCTTCGCCCCGCCGCACGGACCCTTCTGGGTCAGCACGACCGTGTCGGCCRTGAACGCCGCATCCAGCCGGCAGGCGTCTGGCCCCGTCCCGGTCAGCGGAAAGCTCACCACATCCTGGCCAATCGCGACCTTCACCGGGGCGGTGTCGTTCGTGAAGCCCTGGCTCGCCTTCGCGTCGGCCAATTGGTAGGCGAAGTCCAGGCCGGTCGGCGTGGCCTTGACGCGCAGGAAGTCCTGGCCGCGGGCATAGATCCCGCTCAGCCGGAAGCCCGGACTTCTCAGCACCGCGATGCGGTCGGCGTGAATGGTCCGCAGGCAGGGCAGGGCGGTCGCGTCGTCTTCGCAAAGGATCCCGCCCCCGCTCATCCCAGGGGTCTCCAGGGCGCGCGAGCCGACCCAGCCGCGTTGGGTCAGCTTCACATAGGCGGCGACCTTGCCGTCCCAGACCTTCTGGGCCTCGCCATAAGCCTTGGCCAAGTCCTCGTCCTGGCGAGACAGCTGCGGGTCCTTGCAGATCAGCTTCTCGACCTTGGTGCGGGCCTTGGCGCAGTCGAAGCTGGCGGCGCTCGCGGGCGCCGCCAGGGCGATGAGGAGCAAGGCGGCGAGGGCGGCGAGGAGACGGGTCCCAAGAAAGGTCATGCTGGCCTACTCCGAAAGATAGGGCGACTTGGCCGGATCGCGGCGGAAGACGGTCTGGTTGGTCCCCATCGCGCAGCGCTGGGTCTTGGGCGCAGACAGGGTCACGGTGTCCTGGGTGAAGGTCAGGACGCGCGTGCAGCCGGCGTCCTCGAAGCTCAGCTTGCCCGAAGCGTCGACCGTGCCCCGGGCCTGCAGCAGCATGTTCCCCTTCGGATCGGGGCACTGATAGAGGTCGACCCCGATGCCGGCGTCGGGATAGCCCTGTGTCACGTCCATATAGATCCCGTCTTGCGGACAGCGCCCGGCGACGTAGCGGCCCATCCACTTCAGGCTCGGGTGGGTCAGGAAACTCAGCCGCCGATTATAGTCCTGCTTCAGGCAGGCGACGTCGCCCTTGCAGATGTCGTCTCGGTCCTTGAGCCATTGCCGCTGTTCGGTGCGGATATAGGTCGACCAGTTCCCGGCCGGCCACAGGCCCTGGGCGGTCTTGAAGGTGGCCGCCACCTGGCTGTCCAGCTTCGAGACCGCCGGATCCTTGCAGATCGCCTTCTCGGTGGGCGTGCCGGCCTTGGCGCAGTCGAAACTGGCGGCCTGGGCGGCGGGCGCCAGCGCCAGGCTGGCCAGGAGGGCGAAGACGGCCAGACCGGCCAAACGCACGATGCGATCCATCGGAGATCTCCCAGGAGAGCGCTTCCTGGGAGCAACCTAACCGAGAACGGCGTTATCCGGTAGGCTTGGCCTTGGCCGCTTCCTTGGCCGCGTAGTCCTGGGCCTGGCGCACGATGCGCAGCACGTTGCCGCCCCAGATCGCCGCCACGTCGGCGTCGGTGTAGCCGGCCGCCTTCAGCCGCGCGGTGACCTTGGGCAGATCGGCCACGTCCTCGAAGCCCACCACCCCGCCGCCGCCGTCCCAGTCGGCGCCGATGCCCACGTGCTCGGGCCCGACCACCTTGAGCGTGTGGGTCAGGCTGGCCATGAAGTCCTCGAAGCTGGCGCGGACCGGCGGATACTTGGCGTCGATCTCGGCCTTCTTCTTCAGGAAGGCGACGATCTCGGCTTCGCTCGCGGTCTCGCTGTCGGGGACTTTCCCCAGGGCCTCGAACGCGGCCTTGCGTTCAGGGCTGGTGGGCGTGGCTTTCAGATAGACCGAGTTGATGCAGATCACCCCGCCGGCGTCGGCGATCTTCTTCAGCCGGCCGTCGTCGAGATTGCGCGGGTGGTCGTAGATCGCCTTGGCGCCCGAGTGCGAGGCGATGATCGGAACCTTCGACAGCACCACGGCCTGATCGACCACGTCGTCTGAGGCGTGGCTGACATCGACCAGGACGCCCAGGCGGTTGGCCTCGGCCAGCCAGCGCAGGCCCAGCGGCGAGAAGCCATGCCAGATCGGCTTGTCGGTCGAGCTGTCGGCGAACTGGTTGTTCCTGAAATGCACCGGCCCGGCCATCCTCACGCCGGTGGCGTGGAAGGTCTGCATCAGGGTGAGGTCCTCACCCATCGGCCAGCTGTTCTCGATGCTCTGGAAGACGAACTTCTTGCCGGCCTTGTTGATGCGCTCGGCGTCGTCGGCGGTGTAGGCCAGCTCGAACTTGTCGGCGTGGGCCGCAACCATCTCGCGGATCTCGGTGGCGCGCTCCAGGGCGAAGTCGCGGGCCTCGCGATAGCCCTCGGCGGTCAGAGCGCCTTGGGTGGTGTAGATCACGAAGAACCCGCCATCCAGGCCGCCGGSGTCCATGCGCGGCAGATCGACCTGAGTGCCGTCGGCCTTGACCTCGTGACGGTCGATCATGCTCCAGCCCTTGCGCGCGAAGTGCTCGGGCGTGTCGAGGTGGGTGTCGAGGGTCAGCACCTTCTCGTGGAGGGCGCGGTCGGCCTTGGAGACGGGCGCATCGGCGGCGTGAGCGACAGGGGCGAGAAGAGCGGCGGAGCCGAGGAGGGCGGTGAGCAGGCGAGACATCTGGGCTCCGACGCAAGGGTTGCGACGGCTACGCTCGGGGATCGCGCAAGCAGGGTCAAGGTGCGACGGCGCACTTGCCCCTGCTAGGCGGTTTTCGCTCCGTCGGCACTAGTAAAAAGCCCCGTAAATGACGTCCTCGATGCGCCCGGTGCGGGTTTCGACCAGCAACAGGTCAGGCCCGTAGCGCACCCAGCGATACCCCCAGGGCGGACCCTCGAGACCCATGCGCCAATAGTCCTCGTAGTAGTAGGTCGGGGCCAGAAACAGCGACGGCAGGATCACGCCGACGGTCCAGCGGCGGTAGCGATAGCCCCGCGGATAGCGCCAGCTTGGTCCGTGGATCGGGCGGAAGCCGGGCGGGCGGCCGGAGCCCGGGCGGTGCGGCCCCAGCGGGGGCGGCGGGCGCGGTCCTGGCGTCGGGCGATGGCCGCCCGATGGGGGGCGCGGCGGCGGCCTGGGCGTCGGGCGAGGCGGCTGGGGCGAGGGTCTCGGCGGCGGGCCCAAACCGCCGGATGGCGGGCGTCCGCCGCCCTGCTGCCCTCCGCCCGGTGGGCGTCCGCCGGAAGGAGGCTGTCCGCCGCCGCCGGGCCTGTCGTGCTGTCCGCCGGATTGCGCCAAGCCGACGCCGGGGATCAGAAGGCCCAGGGCGGAAGCCAGGAGAAGACGCCGATGCATCGCGATGCTCCACAAAGCCCCCCGGCTGGTTCGACTATAGGCCGCAAGTCGAAGTCGGGAAGAGGCGTCGACCGCGCGCCCTAGAACAGCCCGAGCGCCTTGAAACTGGCCACGCCGTCGCGAGCGACCACCAGATGGTCGTGAACATTGATCTTCAGCGCCCTGCCGGCCTCGACGATCTGCTTGGTCATCTCGATGTCGGGCCGCGACGGGGTCGGGTCTCCACTGGGGTGGTTGTGGAGCAAAATGATGTTGCTGCTCGACAGCTCGAGGGCGCGCCGCATCACCTCGCGTGGATAGACCGGGGCGTGGTCAACCGTGCCGTGGTTCATCACCTCGTCGGCGATCAGCTGGTTCTTGTTGTCGAGGAACAGCACGCGGAACTGTTCGCGCGGTTCGTTGGCCAGGGCGACGCGGACATAGCCCAGCAGCGCCGTCCAGGACGAGATCACCGGCCGCTTGGCGATCTTGTCGCGGCCGGCCCGCAGGGCTGCCTCGTGCAGAAGCTTGATGTCTATGGCCGCGGTCTCGCCGACGCCGGCCACGGTCTTCAGCTCCTCGATCGAGGCCGAGATCGTCGCGCCGAACGAGCCGAACCGGGCCAGCAGCGCCTTGGCCATCGGCTTCACGTCGCCTCGCGCGAAGGTGCGGAACAGGTAGAGCTCCAGCAGCTCATAGTCGGGCAGGGTGGACAGGCCGCCGGCCTTGGCCCGCTCGCGCAGGCGTTCTCGGTGGCCCAACTGGTGGGCGGCGGGTTGAGCCGATGGAGGCTTGGCGGGCGCGGCGTCGGCGACGCCCGTCGCCTTCAGTGATCTGCCGCTGACCATCGCGCCCCCGCCATGCGAGCGCCGATTAGGGCAGATCAATTATGGGTTGTCGAGTCGCCTTCCTCCCCCTTTTGAGGGAGGGCGTCCGCGGGCTCAGCCGCCCAGGATCGCCGGCTGGAACAGCCCGGTCGGCGAGGCGGTGAACACCTCGTAGCCGTCCTCGGTGACGCCGATCGAATGCTCGCACTGGGCCGACAGCGACTTGTCGCGGGTCACGGCCGTCCAGCCGTCGCCCAGGACCTTCACGGCCGACTTGCCCAGGTTCACCATCGGCTCGACGGTGAAGAACATGCCCGGCTTCAGCACCGCGCCCTGACCGGGGCGACCAAAGTGCAGGATGTTCGGGGCGTCGTGGAACACCTTGCCCAGACCGTGGCCGCAGAAGTCCCGCACGACCGAGCAGCGTTGCGCCTCGACGTAGGACTGGATGGCGTAGCCGATGTCGCCCAGGGTCGCGCCCGGCTTCACCGCGTCCAGGCCGCGCTTCATGCCCTCGTAGGTGATCTCGACCAGGCGGCGGGCGCGCGGGCCCACTTCGCCGACGCCGTACATCCGCGAGGTGTCGCCGTGCCAGCCGTCGACGATCACGGTCACGTCGATATTGACGATGTCGCCTTCGCGCAGCGCCCACTCGCCGGGGATGCCGTGGCAGACCACGTGGTTGCGCGAGATGCAGACCGTCTTGGGATAGCCGCGATAGAACAGGCAGGCGGGCAGGGCCCCGTGATCGAGGATGAACTCGCGGGCCAGGGTGTCCAGATAATCCGACGAGACGCCCGGCTTCACGTGCGGGATCAGCATGTCCAGGCACTCGGCCGCCAGCTTGCCGGCGCGGCGCATGCCTTCGAAGTCGGCGGGCTTGTGGATCTTGATCGCGCCGGTGCGGGTCTCGGCTTCGATCTCGGCCGTGTCTTCAAGGGTCATGGCGGGGGTCTCAAACTGACGGCGCGTCCCGCCAAGGGATGCGCCGGGAAATAAGGATCTGCGACGGGCTTATGTCGCAACGATAGCACAGAACTTCAACGCCCGCTGCGGCCGCGTCGCGCAGACCCTTGGCGTAGACCGGATCCAGGTCCTCGCAGGCGGCGAAGCTGTCGCAGTCGGTGCGCTGGATAACGAACAGCTGCACGGCCCGCGCGCCCTTGGCGACCTCGGCGGCCAGGTCCTTGAGGTGCTTCGCGGACCGCGCCGCCACGCAGTCAGGGAACTCGGCCAGGGTCCCGTCGCGGCGGTAGTGGCAGTTCTTGACCTCCAGCCAGCACGGCGGCCGGTCGGGGTGGGTCAGCAGGAAGTCGACGCGGCTGGCCTCGCTGTACTTCACCTCGGGGCGGATCACGGCGTAGCCGGAGAGTTCCGGGATCGCGTCGGCGGCCAGGGCCTCGGCGACCAGCTTGTTGGGGTTCATGGTGTTGACGCCCACGAGGCCGCCATCCGCCTCGACCAACTGCAATGTCCAGGCCAGCTTGCGCTTGGGATCGGCCGACCACGACACCCAGGCGGCCAGGCCGGGATCCTTCAGGCCGAGCATCGCGCCGGGGTTGGGCACGTGCGCGGTGATCGCCCGTCCGTCGTCCAGAACCATGTCGACGAAGAAGCGCTTGTAGCGCTGGACGATGACGCCGCGCGCCATCGGTTGCGGGAGAAGCATGGGGGCCTTAAGTCGGACGGCAGAAGCTTCGGATGTAGGGGATCAGGACCATGACCACCAGCGAGCGCGTGACGGCGGCGGTTCTGATCATCGGCGACGAGATCCTGTCGGGGCGCACCCAGGACGTGAACCTCAACGCCATCGCCAAATACCTGGCGACCTACGGCGTCGATGTCTGCGAGGTGCGGGTGGTGCCCGACATCGAGCAGGAGATCGTCGATGCGGTGAACGCCTTGCGGACCCGCTACGACTACGTGGTCACCACCGGCGGCATCGGCCCGACCCACGACGACATCACCGCCGATTCGGTGGCCAAGGCGTTCGGCGTCACCGCGCCCGAGCATCCCGAGATCATGGCCCTGCTGCGCGAGCGCTGGGGCGAACCCAACGCCGCCCGCCGCCGCATGGCCCACGTGCCCGAGGGCGGCACGCTGGTGAAGAACCCCGTCCAGGGGCCGCCCGGCTTCCAGATCGGCAACGTCTTCGTCCTGGCCGGGGTGCCGGCGATCATGCGCGGCATGCTCGACGACGTCGGCCCGCGCCTGCGCACGGGGGCGGTGGTGATCAGCAAGACGGTCCGGGTCACCGGCACCGGGGAAGGCACGATCGCCGCCCCGCTGGAGGCGGTGGCCAAGGCTCATGCGGACCTGTCGATCGGCAGCTATCCGTTCTTCGCCCCGCCCGACGTCTATGGCGCCAGCCTGGTGATCCGCGGCCGCGATCCGGTCGAGGTCGATGTGGCTGTCGAGGAGCTGGTTGTGGCGCTGACCGAGGTTGGCGTGAAGGGAATCGAGCGGCTGGAGGCGGGGGCCTAGGCCGCGCCCGCCGTCTCGTCCGGCTCGACCAGGGTCTTGGCCACGGTCAGGATGGTCTTGCGGCCCTTCGGCGTGGCCTGGCTGTAGGCCCGCAGCAAGTCGATCGCGCCCGCCGTCGAAAGCGCCGTCAGCATGGCCACGTCCTGTTCGGCCACCATATCCTCGCCCACCAGGCTGCCGACCGTGGTCTGCAGCTTTGAAGCGATGCGCACCAGCATCGAGGCCGAGACCCGATTGGTGCCGCGCTCGTATTTCTGGACCTGCTGGAAAGTCAGGCCCAGCACCTGGGCCAGTTCGTCCTGACTGATCTTCATGTGCCGCCGCTGGACCCGGATGCGGGTTCCGACCGCGACGTCTATGGGGTCTGGACCGGCCGGCGTGTTCAAAGCGCGTCCCCCACAGAGAAATGATGTGGAACTATCGGCTTGGCCTCGGCGGGCTGCAATGCATTCTTGCACCGTACGCGGCGCGTCGGGCGCAAGCGATCATCGACGTCGAGCGTGATGGACAGGCCTGCGATCCCCGCGCCCAATATCGAGCTGCTCACCCTGCGCGAGCGCGAAGCCCTGCGCTGGGTCGCCGAGCACAGGCTTTCCAAGGAAATCGGCCCTCTGATGGGGGTCTCCAAGTCGCGCGCCGACGCCCTGGTCGAAAGCGCCTGCCGCAAGCTGGGCGTCAGCGGCCGGCGCGCCGCCGCGCGGGTGCTGACCGCCCAGGAACAGGTCGCGGCCCTTGTCGTTCCGCCAGGCTCCGTGGCCGGTTCCGCCGGCTATGGGACTGAATCCCACAGCGACTCAATGGGACTGTCGTTCGTTGCCCCGCCGCCGTCTGCTGCCGTCTCGGCATTCCTAGAGACGGATGAAGACGGTGATCATGAGCGTGACGAACGACAACGAGGCGACCAATCTGGCCGGGGCGCGTCTGGGCCTGCTGGTCCGCAAGGCGCTGCAGATCCGCGACGCGGTGGCCAACTTCGAGCGCGACTGGCCGTCGTTGCTGAACCGCCAGCCCATGCCGGTCTTCGCCTGGACGGAGCTGGAGCGTCAGTTGCTGAGCCTGGCGCCCGCCGACCTGGCGCCGATGGTCCGCGACCTGATCTCGGCGGTGCGCAAAGAGGCCAGCCCCAAGCCGCCGGAGATGGTGCTGCGCGAGATCCTGATCATCGCGGCCACCGTCCTGGACGAGGATTTTCACCAGAAGTGGGCGGAGGGTACGATCATGTCCTGAACCCCGCCGTCCGGGTTCTGGTCGTCCTCGCCATCGCCGCCGCTTGCAGCCTGCTGATCGGCGCTCTTCTGGGCGCGCGGCAAGTCGCGCACTTCTTCCAAGCTCTGCGTTACGGCTGACCCGCTGGGGCTGACCCCCCGGACGGGCGCTGGGCGTCCGTCATCAGCAATGCGCCCGAGGGCGCGGGGGAGACCGTCACATGAAGCGTCGCATCGTCGCCGAGCAACTGGCCAGCCGGCTGTTCACCACCGAGGAGGCCGTGGACACCACCCTGGCCCTGATGGGCGACCTGATCGCCGCCATGCCGCGCGCCCGGCTCGAGGCCGGCCTGGGCGTCGGCGTCGGCCAGCAGGCCGTCGATCGCGTGCTGGAGGCCGCCTCGGGCATGGCCCACGCCCGCCGCTCGCTGATCGCCGCCCACGAAGCCCTGGCCCAGGCCAAGGACCAGGTCGGGCTGCGCCGCGTCACCCTGGTGGGCGGCGGCGACAAGAGCGAAGGGGAAATCCCGCGCACCGGCCGTCTGAAGGAGATCAGGAGCGCCTAGACGGGCGATGGGTCTTGGCGCGGTCTCGATTCTTGGGCCACATGTCGTTCCTGGCGCGGGGGCGGCATGTTTCAGTTTTTTTCGAACCTCTTCTCGATCCTGCCGACCCAGATCGCCGCCTTGGCCATGCTGGCGGTCTGCGCCCTGGCCCTGCTGGTCGGCCGGCGGCTGGAGCGTTGGCTGGCCGTGGCCACCGTCGCCGCCTGGGTCATCTCGGCCGCCGTCCAGAGCCCCGACCGCGTCGCGGTGCAGTGGGGGATCTTCACGGTCGACATCGTCTACCTGCTGATCCTGATCGCCMTGTGCACGGTCGAGCGCCGGGTCTGGATCCTGTTCATGACGGCCTTCCAACTGCTGGTCGTGCTGACCCACGTGGCCTTCCTCATCGACCGCACCCTGATGCAGTGGAGCTTCTTCTCGGCCTACTACCTGTGGAGCGACGCCGAACTGATCGCGTTCGCGGCGGGCGTGGCCCAGGCGGGGTGGGGGCGGTGGCGCAAGCCGAAGGGCTGACGGACCGCTCGGACGCGGCCCCTATCGACGCCGGGCGCTTCCGGTGCATTAGTTCGACCAACAATCGGGAAGGGGCGAGGATGCGTGAACTCTCCAGACGAGGTCTGATCGGCACCGGCGTCGCCAGCCTGGCGCTCGCGGGCTCCGGCCAAGCGGCGCCCCAGCCGTTCTTCGCCCGAACGGGCCTGCCGATCGGCCTGCAGCTCTACACCCTGGCCGACCAGGCCGCTGCGGACCTGGAGGGCACGCTGAAGGCCGTCGCCGCCATCGGCTACAAGACCATCGAGCTGGCCGGCTATGCGGGCCGGACCCCGGCGGAGCTGCGCAAGGTCATGGACGGCTTTGGCCTGACCACGCCCAGCGCCCACGTCCAGGTCCAGGCGCGGGGCGGTGAATCCAGCCTCGACGGCGACCTGTCCCGGCTGGCCGACGAGGCGCACGTCCTGGGCGTGAAGATGATCGTCATGCCGATCTTCTACACGCCGGACCGCTTCGACCTAAAGCCGCGGGCGGGCGAAGCCTTCGGCCAGGTGCTGGGCCGCATCGGCGGGGCGATGACGGCCGACGACTGGAAGTTCAACGCCGACTTTCTCAACGCCAAGGGTACGGCCTTGAAGAAGGCGGGCCTGACCTTGGCCTATCACAACCACAACGCCGAGTTCTCGCCGCTGGCTGGCGGCAAGGCCGGCGCCCGCAACGGCTTCGAGGTGCTGCTGGCCAACACCGATCCGGCCGTGGTCAGCTTCGAGATGGACGCCGGATGGGTGAGCGCCGCGGGCCAGGATCCCTTCGCCCTGCTGAAGGATCATCCGGGGCGGTTCGTGGCCATGCACGTCAAGGACATCAAGGCCACGACCAAGCCGAACTTCGTGTTCCAACAGGACCCCACCGAGGTGGGCTCGGGCATGATCGACTGGAAGCGCCTGCTGCCCGCCGCCCACGCGGCCGGCGTTCGCGACTTCTTCGTCGAACAGGAACCGCCCTTCACGCGCTCGCGCCTGGAGTCGGTGGCCACCAGCTTCAGCTATCTGTCGAAGCTCCAGGCCTGAGAGGCGGCGCCGGCCGCGCCCTGACGGCCCGGTCATCCGCCAGACCGTCACCAATGTTCCCTATCCAGCATCCGTCTGGCCGAGGGGCCGCATCCGGGCGTCACCGAAGCTAGACTCCGAGTTCGGCCATCTCGACAACGCGCTTCTCGCGCGCGCTGATCTCGGCGGCGACGCCGATCGCCACGGCGCTCAGGCCGTCATCGGCGCTCACCAGCACAGGCCCGTCGCCCGCCACGGCGGCCAGGAAAGCCTCCAGTTGGTGGAACGTCGCCCCGTGGTGCGAGCCGGCCTCCAAGGCGGCCTGATCCACCGGCACGTGGGTGCGCGTCACCCGCTTGGGATTGAGGAAGCCGACCCTGGGGCTGTGCACCAGGTCGCCGTCGGGGATCAGCACGTCCAGCCGCGCCTTGTCGCCGACCGCCGTGATTTCCTCCTGATTGTGAGCGCCGTCGGCGAACATGTTGAGCTCCAGCATGGCGCGCTGGCCGCCGGCGAAGTCGACGATCGTGAAGCTGTTGTCGATGATGTCTGGCGTCTCGCCGCCGTAGCGCTCGCCCAGGTGGTTCACGTCCATGGCGCCGGAGCAATAGACCCGAACCGGCTCGTCCTGAATGATCAGGCGCATCAGGTCAAAGAAGTGGCAGCACTTCTCGACCATGGTGCCGCCGGTGTTGCGCGAGAACCGGTTCCAGTCGCCGACCTTGACCAGGAAGGGAAAGCGGTGCTCGCGGATCGACAGGCTGACCAGCCTGCCGACGTCGCCGCGGTGGACGCCGGCGATGAAAGCGGCCACCGGCGGCATGAAGCGGTACTCCATGCCAGTCCAGAACGCCGCTTGGTGGGTCTTGGCCCGGTCGGCGGCCCAGCGGGCGTCCTTCAGTGTCGTGCACAGCGGCTTTTCGCAGAGAATGTGCAGGCCGGCCGCGAACAGCGGCTCCAGCACCTGGCGGTGGGTGAAGTTGGGCGAGGCGACGATCACGGCGTCGACCTCGCCGCTGGCGGCCAGGGCCTCGGCGGAATCGTAGGTCTTCACGGCGGGATCGGCCGCCTCGGCCAGGGCCGATTCCAACGAGCTCGCAACCGGGTCGGCCAGGGCCGTCAGGCGGGCGTTGGGCAACAGGCGCAGGTTGCGGATGTGCTCGCGCCCCATCATTCCGGACCCGACGATCCCGAAGCGGACTTCCTTAGACATGACGGTCCTTCGATATGAGGTGACGGCGACGGCTAGGCCGCGGGCTCTTCGGCGGGCGTAAGCCGGGGCAGCCATAGCTGCAACCAGGCCAGGGCGACCAGATAGGATCCCGCCGCGATCAGCAGCAGCGGCAGATAACCCAGCCCGGCGGTCAGGATGCGGCCGGCCAAATAGACGATACCCATGCCCGCGAAGTTGCCGCACAGGGCGCCGAAGCTGGTCACCGAGCCGACGCGGGCCCGGGGCGTCACGTCGGCGATGGTCGCGAAGATGTTGACCGAGAAGCCCTGGTGGGCGGCCAGGGTCAGGCCCAGCAGCGCCACGGCGATCCAGTGGTTCTGGGCGTAGACCGCCAACGGCACGGGCGTCACCAGCAGGGCGCAGACCAGCATCGAGCCCTTGCGCACGGCGTTCAGGCTGTAGCCGCGCGCCAGCAGACGGGCCGCGATCCAGCCGGCGGTGACCGAGCCCAGGGCGGCCATGGCATAGACGCCGGCCAGGGCCGGGCCGAGCTCGGCCATGGTCAAACCGAACACCCGATGGAAGAAGTCGGGCGCCCAGAACAGCATCAGCCACCACACCTGGTCCGACAGCGCCTTGGCGCCGGCCAGGCCCCAGGTGCGGCGGTCGCTCAACAGCTCTACAGTCCGGGCCAAGGCTCCTGGGCCTTCGCCCTTGACCGGCTTGGCGTGCGGCAGATCGGCGGCGCGCGCGGCCATCAGCCATGCCCCGACCCAGACCAGTCCCAGGCCGCCGACGATCACGAACGACGTCCGCCAGCCGACCACGGCGGCCAGCAACGGCAGCACCAGCGGCGTGACGATGGCGCCGATATTGGCCGCGCCGTTCGAGATCCCGAAAGCGACCGATCGAAGCCGGTCGGTGAACAGGGCGCCGATGGCCTTGACCCCTGCGGGCGTGCCCATCGACTCCGTGGCGCCCAGCGCGATCCGGGCCAGCGAGAACTGGGCCATGGTCGCGGCGCCGCCATGGGCCATGGCGGCCACGCTCCAGGCGGCGACCCCGACCGGCGCGGCCCAGCGAGCGCCCAGCCGGTCGACGATCCAGCCCGTGAAGGCGAAGGCGATGGCCGCCGACATCTGGAACAGCGCCGCCAGGGCGCCGTAGTCGGCGTCGGTCCAGCCCAGGTCCTGCGAGATCATCGGCTTGAGCACCGCGATCACCTGCCGGTCGACATAGTTGAGGATGTTGGCGGCGACGATCAGGCCCAGCAGCAGCCAGCGACGACGCACGACCGCCGCCGACTGGACGTCGATCGGCTGGGCCGGAGCGGGGGCGAGGCTCATGCGCCGGCGCCCGTGAATTGCAGCGGTCCGTGGTTCAGATGCGGCAGCACGTGGCGCGCGAACAGGTCGGCCTCGGCTTGGTGCGGATAGCCCGACAGGATGAAGGCCTCGATCCCGGCCTCCTGGTAAGCGCGCAGCTTGGCCAGCACCTGGTCGGGATCGCCGACGATGGCGGCGCCGCAGCCCGAGCGGGCGCGGCCGATGCCGGTCCACAGATTGTCCTCGATGAAGCCGTCGCCGGCGGCGGCCTCCCGCAGTTCGGCCTGACGTCGGACGCCGGCCGACTGGCTGTCGAGCGAGCGGTTGCGGATCGCCTCGCCGGTCGCATCGTCGAGGTGCGAGAGCAGGCGGTCGGCGGCTTCGCGGGCCTGGGCCTCGGTCTCGCGCACCACCACGTGGACACGATAGCCGAACTTCAGCTTGCGGCCGCGGCGGGCGGCGCGGACCGACAGATCGCCGATGATCTCGCGCACGGCCTCCAACCGATCGGGCCACATCAGATAGACGTCGGCGCCTTCGGCCGCCGCCTCGCGAGCGTCCTCGGACAGGCCGCCGAAATAGAACGGCGGAGCGCGGCCGGACACCGGGCGGATGCGCGGCGGGTCCAGCTTGAGCCTGTAGAAGTCGCCCTGAAAATCGACCGCTTCGCCGTTCAGGAACGACCGCAGCAGCTGCATCGCCTCGACCGTGCGGCGGTAGCGCGGGCCGCTGGCCAGGGTCTCGCCCGGCAGGTCGCTGGAGATGATGTTGATGGTCAGCCGGCCGCCCAGCATCTGGTCGATGGTCGCCAGTTGCCGGGCCAGCTGGGGCGGCCAGACCTCGCCGATCCGCACCGCCGCCAGCAGACGCATCCGCTGGAGCAGCGGCGCGACGCCGGCGGCGAAGGCCAGGGTGTCGATTCCCAAGCCATAGCCCGAGGGCAGCAGAAGATTGTCGAACCCGCCTTGCTCGGCCGCCAGGGCGATGTTCCGGCAGTGCTCCCAGCTGGATTGCAGGGCCGGATCGGGCACGCCCAGGAATTCGTAGTCGTCGTCGCACAGCGCCGAGAACCACGAGACTTCGCAAGGAGGGTTCGACAACGTCACGTGAAGGCTCCTGACCTTAGCGGCCGAAATTGGCGCGCAGGGTGACGCCGAAATACTGCTCGGCGTCGCGCGGGACCTGCTGGCGGATATAGGTGCTGGAGATCCGCGCGGTCGTATAGAACTGGTCGCCGATGTTCTTGGCCACGAAGGTCAGGCGATAGCGGTCGGCGCGGTCGATCAGCGAGACGCTGGCGTCCCACAGGTCGTAGCTTTCCAGCGGCGGGCCGATCACCGGGTTGTTGGCGTTCGCGCGGCCGGCGCCCTGATGGGTGACGGCGGTGTTCAGGCCGACGTCGAAGGGCAGGGACGGGGTTTCCACGACGTAGTCCGCGCCCAGCGACCACTTGACCTTCGGCGTGCCCAGCGGCTGGCCGTTGACGGCCGAGCAGCTGGCGGGCGAGCCGACCGGGCAGTAGAATTGCACGATCTTGGCGTTGGTGAAGGCTGCCCCGCCGGTCAGGGTCAGGTTCTTGATCGGCCGCGCCGTCGCGTCGATCTCAAGGCCCTTGGTCGAGACCTGGCCGGCGTTGACCAGGCGGCTGACGATGGTGCCGGCCACGGTGTCGAAGTTGGTGGTCTGGAAGCCGTCGAACTTGGTGTCGAAGGCGGCCAGGTTCAGCACCAGGCGACGGTCGAACAGCGTGCTCTTCAGGCCCACTTCGTAGGCGTCGGAGGTCTCCGGCTGCAGCGGAATGGTGTCGAACGCCTGCATGTTGAAGAAGACGTTGATCGCCGGGCCCTTGTAGCCGCGGGCATAGTTGACGTAGCCGAGCACGGCGTCGGTGAAGGCGTATTGCAGGCCGATCCGACCCGAGAAGTCCTCGGAGGTCGTCGAGCCCTGGGCGGCGAAGCTGGGGCGCACGCCGGCCGTGGCGACCGGGAAGGCCGAGACGCGGGCGAAGTCGAAGCTGATCTCGTCATGCGACCAGCGCAGGCCCACAATGCCCTTCAGCTTGTCCGAGAAGTTCAGATTGGCCTGGCCGAAGGCGGCGTAGTTCTCGAGCTCGGTGGTGAAATTGGCCGTGCCGTCCGAGGTCGTCGCATAGGTCGAGGATCCCGGGGCGCAGGCCCCGCCGGTCAGCGTCGTGGCGGTGCAGGCCACGTTCAGGCGGTTGAAATAGTTGTCCTGCTTGGTCTTGTAGTAGAAGGCGCCGACCACGTAGTCGAGGAACCCGCCCGTCGGCGAGGCCAGGCGCACTTCCTGGGTGAATTGGGTGAAGTCCAGCACGCCGAAGTCGCGCGACGACGCGGTGCCGACGCGGCGGCCCAGCGCCGAGGTGTAGTCGCCGTCGCGGATCTCGGTGTTGCCCCAGCCCCGCCAGGCGGTGATCGAGGTCAGGGTGTGCTCGCCCAGCCGATAATCGATCTGGCCCGAATAGCCCCAGGTGCTGTCCTTGGTGACCGGGGCGACGTCGTTGTTGATGTCCTCGTTGCTGGGGCCGACGACCAGCGGCGCTTCCTGGCCGATGATCGCGTCGCCCGGCGTGGCGTAGCCGATGGCGTCGGCCGAGCCGTTGTCGACGGCGTTCACCCAGTCGGCGATCAGGCCGACGGTCAGGTCCTCGTTCGGCGTCCATTCCAGCTTGCCGCGCAGGCCGAAGCGCTCGTACCCGTTGACCCTGGAGCCGTCATAGACGTTGGTCGCCGAGCCGTCGTACTGGCCGTAGACGCCGGTCACGCTGCCCCGCAGCGTCTCGCCGATGGGCGCGCTGTAGCCGGCCCGCAGGCGATACTCGTCGCCCTCGAAATAGGACGCCTCGACGAAGCCCTTGGGCGTCGCCGACGGGCGGCGGGTGACGATCGAGACGACGCCGGCCGAGGCGTTCTTGCCAAACAACGTGCCTTGCGGGCCGCGCAGCACCTCGATGCGCTCGATGTCGAACAGGTCGAAGAACGCCTGGCCCGAACGGGCGAAGACCACGCCGTCGACCACGGTCGACACCGCCGGCTCCGACCCCGACGAGAACGAGGTCGTGCCGATGCCCCGGATGTTGAAGGACGAATTGACGT
>NZ_JBFTZS010000008.1:0-26704 GCF_056406675.1 Caulobacter sp. P1_B12_2
GCTCCAGGGAGCCGGGCGCGCGGGTCTTACATCTTCCAGCGGAAGCCGATCAGCACCTGGCGGTCGTAGCGACGGGTGTCGCGCGGATACAGGTGCTTGTCGGTGAAGTAGTCCTTGAACTCGGTGTCGAGCAGATTGACGCCTTCCAGGGTCAGGGTGAGCTTGTCGCCGATCTTGTAGGAGAGGCTTGCGTCCATCTGGGCGGTGTCGTCGGCGATCAGGTCGAAGCCGCTGTTTTCGAAGTTCGGCGTGTCGAGGAAGTGCTTGCGCCAGTTGTAGGCGACGCGGCCCGAGATCGGGCCCTTCTCGTAGAGGACGGCCAGGTTGTAGGAGAACTTCGACAGGCCGCGGAACTCGGTCTTCACACCGGTTAGGGCGTTCTTCATCGAGCCCTCCATGAAGGTCGCGTTGGCCTGCAGGCCCAGGCCGTTGAGCGGGCCCGGCAGGAAGTCGTAGAACTGCTGGTAGCCCAGTTCGACGCCGTCCAGCTTGTCTTTCCCGGAGTTGCTGGGCCGGGTCATGGTGTAGTCTAGGCCGTTGATGGTTTCGGTGGCCTGGGTGGTCTCGATATAGCCGTCGATATTGCGATGGAAATAGGCTGCCGTCAGGAAACCGTCGGCCGAGAAGTACCATTCCAGCGAGGTGTCCAGGCTGTCGGACGTCACGGGCTCGAGGTTCGGGTTGCCGCCGGAACCCGTTCTCGCGGTCGTGTTGGAGACGATTGTCGACAGCGAGATGCCTGGATTGAGCTGGGCGAAGTCGGGGCGGGTGACGGTGCGACCCAGCGACAGGCGAGCCACCAGGTCGGGCCGCAGGTTGAACCTCAGGTTCGCGCTGGGCAGCAGATCGACCGACGAATTCTTCTTCGTGGTCGGCGTGTAGATGAACGTGTCGGTGGCGACGCTATTGCCGCCCAGAGTTTGCTCGGTCCGGACGAGGCGCAGGCCCATCACGCCGCTCCACGGCACGGCGCCCAGATCGCCGCCGATCTTGGTCTGGACATAGCCGGCATAGGTCTTCTCGACGTCGGAGAAGAACATGCCTGGATCGATCTTGCGCTTGCCGGTGACTGGGTCGTTGCGCAGGGCGAAGGTCGCGGCGCTGGTGGCGCCGCGATCGTAGAGCAGCGCCGTCTGGGCCCGCACCTTGTCGGTGTTGTTCAGCAGGTACGAGGCGCTGGGCGTGTACCACTGGGTGGTGATGTAGTCCGGGCCGCCGCTGGCCATCTTTTCGGACACGCCGTTCAGGCCCGGCAGGCTGCTGACCGGCGTGTGGGTGAACGGATAGGCCGCGCCGCCGTAGGATTGGTTGGACTCGGCGCTGCGGTCGGCGAAGCGGACGCCGGCGCTGATCTCGCGGATCAACTCGTCGGCCGGGGCGGTATAGACGACGTCGGCGCGCCAATCGACCGAAGTGCCGGTCTGCTTGCCGTAGTTGTCGAACCAGTTCTCGATATTATAGGCGGCCGGGTTTTTGATGTCGTAGCCCGGGCTGCTGTAGTTCAGCTGGGCGGTGCCGTCGTGGCTGGTGTCGACCTGCACCAGGGGCACGATCGTTGAGCTGTCGAGGATGGGGTTCTCGTACTTGAAGAACGAGTTGGTGACCGACAGGTCGGTCGACAGCTTGAAGCTGCCCAGTTCCTTGTAGCCGCCCGCCGAGAACTGGTTGGTGTTGGAGTGCTGATCGTTGGCCTGGGTCGACATGATCGTGAAGACGTTGTGGTTCGTCAGCGTCTTCAACTGGTTGGTGCCGGGGAACACCGTGGCCGACAGGTTGCCGTCGCCCAGCCAGGGCAAGCCCACCAGGAAGTCCAGCTCGAAGACGTTCTTGTAGTCGGTGACAAAGCCTTCAAAGTAGAGCTCGCTGGTGTCGTCCGGGCGCCATTGCAGGGCGAAGTTGGCCGCCTGACGCTTGCGGTCGCCGGCGATCGGGATGTAGCCCATCACGAATGGGCCCTGGACGTCGTCCTGCGGCGCCGGATGGGCCGCGTTGAACGAGCCGCAGGTCTTGCTCTTGGTCACGCCGTCGGCGCAGAGCGTCTTGGGGTCGGGCCGAACGTTGAACGCCCGCTCCTCATGGTAGTCGCGCTCGACGAACGACACGCCCAGCAGGGCGCCGAACTCACCGGCGCTGGTGTCCCAGCGGTCCGAGGCGGTGGCCCCGAAGTCCGGGTTCCACTGCTTTGCCTTGTCCGAATAGGCGGCGTGGCCGAAGGCGTTGAACTGGGCGCCCGAGAAGTCGAAGGGCCGGCGGGTGCGGATGTCGATCGCGCCGGCGATGCCGCCTTCGATCTGGTCGGCCGCGGCGCTCTTATAGACGTCGACCCGCTGCAGCATGTTGGCCGGCACGTCGGCCAGGGCGATGTAGCGGCCCGTGGTGGTGAACACCTCGCGGCCGTTCAGCAGGGTGACCAAGTTGGGCAGGCCGCGGATCAGCACCGAATTGGCCTCGCCGGAGTCGCGGCGGACCTGGATGCCGGTGACCCGCGCCAGGGCGTCGGCGACGTTGTTGTCGGGCAGCTTGCCCACGTCCTCGGCGACGATGGAGTCGACCACCAGGTCGTTGTTCTTCTTGATCTGCAGGGCGCTTTGGGCGGCCTGGCGCTGGCCGGTGACGACGATCTCGTCGACCGTCTGGTCCTCCTTGGCCACGGCCGTCTGGGCCAGGGCCGGCGCGGCGGCCAGCAAGGTGATGGCCGAAGCGGCCGAAATCAACAGGACCCGATGCGCGGCGCGCGCGGCGGATCGGATCGGCATATCGGCGCCGGTAGTCATGGATTTCCCTCCCAAATCTCATCGTCTCCCCGTCTGCGCGGGGAGCTTCTCGATGAGCGTTATCTTGTCCGACAAATAAATAGGACGCAAGTGTGTTGCACGTGCGCCGCATGAAAAGTGAACGGCGTTCGTCCGCGTAAGCGAGAGGCGGGAACACGACGGTCGCCCGGAGTGATCCCTTGGATTTGGCATATATTTGAGAACTATCAGGAAGTTATGGGGCTGTCGGCTTCGGCCGACGGTCGCCGCGGGGTCTGGTTGCGACGCGATGGCGACCAGGGCGCTCCTGCGCGCCAGTCGCGAAAAATGCGCGAATCTTGGTCAGACAAATAGATCGAATTCACATGACCACGGCTTAGAGCGCCTGTGGCTCAGGACGGCGGCGACCGCTCGGCGGCTGCCGCCGCCCGGATCAGCCACGCGCCAAGCTGACGACATTCCAGGACTGGCGCTTCAGCGTCGCGGTCAGACCGCCGTTTTCCAGCTTGGCGGTCGGGTTGGCGACCGGTGAGACGGCGTCAGGCGCGGCCTTGCTGTTGACCTTCTTCAGGTCCGGGTCGTGCAGCTGGGTCGAACTGGCGATCACCAGATCGTCGGCCACGCCGCGCAGATCGACCGACAGCTCAAGGTCGTCGGTGACGCTGCGGTTCAGGGCGAACAGGGTGGCTGCGCCGGTCTGCGGATCGCGCACGATCGTGGCCAGCAGGTTCGGGACCTCGCCGTGGGCCTTGGTCGGGAACGTGCCGGTCTCGACCTTCAGCTTCAGCACCTCGCCCCGGCCGTGACGGGTGCAGTCGGCGAACGGGTGGAAGATGGTCTGGCGCCAGGCCGGGCCGCCGGTCTCGGTCATGATCGGGCCGATGACATTGACCAACTGAGCCAGGCACCCGGCCTTCACCCGGTCGGCGTTGTTCATCATCACGATCAGGCAGCCGCCCACCACCAGGGCGTCCTCGTGATTGTAGACTTCCTCGATCAGCGGCGGGGCTTCGGGCCAGCCGGGCTTCTTCAGGTCGTCCGGACCGCTGGCCTTGTACCAGACGTTCCACTCGTCCAGCGACAGCATGATCCGCTTCTTCGAGCGGCGCTTGGCCGCCACGGCGTCGGCGATCGCGGCGACCTCGCGGATGAAGTGGTCCAGGTCGTCGATCGTGGCCAGGAACTCGTGGATGTCGTCGGCGTCGTTGCGGCAATAGTGGTGCAGCGAGATGTAGTCGACCTGGTCGAAGCACTGGTCCAACACCTCGTATTCCCACTTGCCGTAGGTCGGCATGGCGCGTTGCGACGAGCCGCAGGCGGTCAGCTCGATGGTGGGATCCACCCACTTCATCACCTTGCCGGTCTCCTGGGCGATGCGCCCATACTCGGCCGAGGTCTTGGCGCAGATCTGCCAGGGACCGTCCATCTCGTTGCCGATGCACCAGAACTTGATGTCGTGCGGCTGTTCGTAGCCATGCGAGCGGCGCAGGTCCGAATAGTAGGTGCCGCCCGGGTGGTTGCAGTACTCCAGGAAGTGGCGGGCCTCGTCCGCGCCGCGCGTGCCGACATTGACCGCGAACATCGGCTCCAGCTCGGCCTTGCGGCACCAGGTGATGAACTCGTTCGTGCCGAACTGGTTGGTCTCGGTCGAGTGCCAGGCCAGGTCCAGGCGGACGGGGCGGTCTTCCTTGGGCCCGACGCCGTCTTCCCAGTTGTAGCCTGACAGGAAGTTGCCGCCCGGATAGCGGACGATGGTGACGCCCAGCTCCTTGGTCAGGTCCAGCACGTCCTGGCGGAAGCCCTCCGGCGTGGCCGTCGGATGGCCGGGCTCGTAGATGCCGCCATAGACGCAGCGGCCCATGTGCTCGACGAAGGTGCCGAAGATCCGGCGGTCCAGCGGGGCCACCACGAAGTCGGCGTCGGCGATGATCTTGGCGGTCAGCATGGCGGGCTCGCGTATCTACAGAAGGTGGAACAGCAGGTCGTTGACGCGTCGCTCGGCGTCGGCGAGGGCGGTGTCGATGGGCTTTCGGCCGGTGATGGCGCTGGCCATCTCGTCGCCGATGATGTCCTGGATCGCGAACTGGCGCTGGACCTGCGGCGGCAGGGTCTGGCCGATCGTGGCCAAGGGCGCGATCGCCTGGCGGTGTGGCAGGGCCTTGAAGCGCGGGCTGTCGATCACCGCCTGCATGGCCGGCAGGTGGCCGGTGCGCGACCAGTCGTAGTCGTGGTCGGCCAGGAACTTCACCAGGCGATAGACCGCCGCCCGCTGCTCCGGCGTCCGCTCGCGATGCGGCACGACCCAGGCGTGGCCGTCGACGAAGGCGGCGTCCTTGGTCCCGAAGATCCGCGGATACGGAACGACCGCGTAGCCGTCGGCCAGCGGCCGGCCGGGCGTATGCGACTCCGCCTCGAAGGTCCCGATCATCCAGGTGCCCACCAGATAGACCCCGCCGTCGCCGTTCATGAAGCCGCTGGTGGCGGCCGGATAGTCCTGGTCGCGGGTCGATAGGTTCTCGTCGTGCAGCTGCTTGAACAGGGCGACGATGCGGTGAGCCTCCGGCGTCGTCAGCTTGATGTGCTTGGGATCGGTGAACATCACCGCGTCCTGGGTCATCAGCCAGGTGTAGAGGTTGCGGGCGTAGCTGGCCTGTTCGTTGGCCATGGCCTGGACCAGATAGGGCTTGCCGGTGGCGGCCTTGAACTGGCGGGCCTGGGCCAGCAGTTCGTCGGCGCTGGTCGGCAGGATCGGCTGGCCGTCCTTGACCAGTCCCGCCTGGCGGAACTGGTTCATGTTGATGTGCCAGAGCGGCGCCCAGTTGTCGAAGGGCAGGCCCCAGACTTGGCCGGTCTTGGTCACCCCCTCGCGGGCGGCGCGGGTGAAGGCGGCGGGGGCGACCCCGACGCTTTCCAGCCCAGGCCCCATCGGCTCGATCAGGCCGCGCGACTGGTAGTCCGAGATCGCCGACATGTGCATGGTCACCAGGTCCGGAGGATCGCCCGCCGCGAACTGGGCCGACAGCTGGTCGTAGCCGGGCCAGGCGGCGATGTTGACCTTCAGCTTGATGTCCGGGTTCTCGCGCTGGAACTGGTCCAGCAGGCCGGTGATGATCTCGCACTCGCCGTCGGGATTGCGCGCCCCGGCCCCGGCCGAGCGGCACTCGCCGAAGATCCGCTGGACGGTGATCTGGGTGACGTCGTCGTGCTTGGCGCAGCCGAACAGGCTCAGGGCGACGACGGCCGCGAGGGCCAGGCGGGCGAGGGTTCTCATCGCACCGCCGCTCCCGACACCGCCCGCACGATGTACTTCTGGAAGAACACGTAGACGACCAGGATCGGCGCGCTGGCGAACACCGCCTGGGCCATCAGGAAGCCCAGTCCGCTGGTCTGGGCGAAGTTGATYTGCGAGCTGGCTACCCCGACCGTCAGGGTGAACATCTCGCTGCGCGTCGCCGAGATCAGCGGCCACCAGTAGTCGTTCCACGACGACAGGAAGGTGAAGATGCCCAGGGTCGCCTGGGCGGGCAGGGTCAGGGGCAGCAGCACCTTCCAGAACACCTGGCGGCGCGAGGCCCCGTCCAGCATCGCCGCCTCGTCCAGTTCGACCGGGATGGCCTTGAAGTACTGGGTCATCAGGAACACGCCGAACGGCGCGGCCAGGCCGGGCAGGATCAGGCCGGGATAGGTGTTGTGCAGGTGCAGGGCGGAAAACAGCTGATGGCGGGTGATGATCACCGACTGCTCCGGCACGGCCAGGCCGAACAGCACCAGGGCGAACAGCCACTTGCGGCCCGGAAACTCCAGCCGGGCGAAGCCATAGCCGGCCAGGGACGACAGGGTCAGCACCCCGGCCGTGGTGCACAGCGAGACCAGCAGGCTGTTGGCCAGCCAGCGGAACACCGCCGCCCGCGCCAGGATCGAGCCGTAGTTCTCCAGGGTATAGGGGCCGCGGAACACCGAAGCGGTGTCGCGCAGCAGCTCGCCGTTCGACTTCAGCGACAGGCCGACGGTCCAGAGCAGCGGCATGACCATGACCACGGCGGCCAGGGTCAGGGCGGCCCAGCCCAGGCGGTTGATCCAGGGATTGCGCCCGGCGGCGCGGTCCAGGGCGCTCATCGGACCGGCTCCTTTTCGCGCGTGGTCACGTACTGCAGCACCGTGGCCACCAGGATCAGGCCGAACAGAATCTCCGAGGCGGCCGCCGCGTAGCCGATGTCCCAGCGCCGGAAGCCGACTTCGTAGATGAACAGCACGATGGGCCGCGAGGCGCCGTTGGGGCCACCCTGAGTGAGCAGCTGGGCTTGGCCAAACAGCTGGAACTGCAGCACGCACTGGATGATCACCACCAGCACCAGGGTCCGGCGGATCGAGGGCAGGGTGATGCGGGTCAGGGCCTTCCAGGGGCTGGCCTTGTCGAGGGCGGCGGCTTCGTAAAGCTCGGCCGGCACCTGCTGCAGGGCGGCCAGGTACAACATCATCGGCAGGCCCAGGCACCACCACACGGTGGTCAGGGCGATGGCCGGCATGACGAGATCGGGATGGCTGAGCAGCGGGATCGGCGGCCTGCCGGCGGCATGCAGGATGTTGGCGATCAAGCCGCCGTCGGGGATCAGCACCAGCCGCCAGATCAGGGTGACGATGGTCACCGACAGCACCGACGAGCTGAAGAACACGCCCCGGAAGAAGGCCGCGGCGCGGGTGGGGCGGTTCAGGGCGATGGCCAGGGCCAGGGCGATGATCGCCAGCGGCGGCACGGTCAGCAGCACGAAATAGAAGGTGTTGCGCACCGCCTGCAGGAAGATGGCGTCGCGCAACAGCCGGCTGAAGTTCTCGATCCCGACGAACACCTCGCCGCCGAACAGGTCGGCCTTGTGCAGGCTCAGCCACACGCCRGCCAGCAGCGGATAGAGCAGCAGGACGAGGTAGGCGACCAAGTACGGCGTGACGAACAGGCCGTTGACCCACGAGCTCTTGCGGGGCGAGGCGGCGCTCATGGCCGCGTCTCCACTGGGGCCGGGGCGTAGTGGGCGCGGTCGTCCGCGTCGAACAGGTGCGTGGCGCCGTCCAGGGCCAGGCCGACCGCGTCGCCCATGGCCGCGCGGCTTGTCCCGATGTCCTCGGCGGTGATGGCCGCGCCATCGGCCAGGCGCAGATAGACCAGCGTGCGGTCGCCCAGCCGTTCGACGAACTCGACCTTGGCGTCGACCAAGCCCGCGCCCGGCGCGACGACTTTCACGGCCTCGGCCCGCAGGCCTAGGCGCCAGGCGGGGCTGGCGGGCAGGGCGGCCAGGGGAACCTCGGTGTCGACCGCCGCGCCGCCTGGCAGGATCGCGCGGGCCAGGCCGTCGGCGCCCTCGCCCAGCGTCACGTCCAGGAAGCTCATCGGCGGCGAGCCGACGAAGGTGGCGACGAAGCGATTGGCGGGGCGGGCGTAGATCTCCATCGGCGTGCCGACCTGCTGGATCTTGCGGTCGCTCATCACCACAATGCGGTCAGCCAGGGTCATGGCCTCGACCTGGTCGTGGGTCACCAGGATCATCGTCGCCTGGACCCGGCGGCGCAGCTGGGCCAGCTCCAGCCGGGTGCGCATGCGCAGGGCGGCGTCGAGATTGGACAGCGGCTCGTCGAACAGGAACAGGTCCGGCTTCTTGACGATGGCCCGGCCGATGGCGACGCGCTGCCGCTGGCCGCCCGACAGCTGGCCAGGCTTGGACTGCAGGAAGCGCTCGATCTCCAGGATGCGGGCCGCCTCGGCCACGCGCGCCTCGATCTCGGCCTTCGGGACCTTCGCGTTGCGCAGGCCGAACGCCATGTTCTCGAAGATCGTCATGTGCGGGTAGAGGGCGTAGTGCTGGAACACCATGGCCACGCCGCGGTCGCCCGGCGCCAGGGCGTCGACCCGGCGGTCGCCGATGTGGATTTCGCCCGTCTCGACGGTCTCCAGCCCGGCGATCATCCGCAGCAGGGTGGACTTGCCGCAGCCCGACGGGCCGAGGAAGGCGATGAACTCGCCGGACGCGATGTCGAGCCGGATGTCGTCGAGCACGGCGACGGAACCGAAGCTCTTGCTCAGATGGTCAAGCCGCACACGCGCCACGCATCCACTCCCGGACGGCCCCGGCGACGCGCGACGGAAGGCTGGCGTGACGCCGTCGTTTCCCCCATCGCACGGCGCTGAGCGCCATTGTTTCCGCCCGCCTTGATGGAGGGCTGGTTCTTGTCTGGGTTATTTACTCAGACAAAAGCGGGATAACGATGATTTCACCGGGGTGCAAGGCGAAAATTGGGTCGTGAAAGACGTCAAAACGCCCTGCCGCTCGGCGTGAGCGACAGGGCGTTTGTATTTGTCGGACTATATCGCTGCGTAGCGGGAGCTTACAGCACCCCGTCCACGGCCCGCCGCACGCCCAGCGGATTGTCCGCCTTCAGCGCCGGCGGCAGCAGGGCGTCGGGGATGTCCTGGTAGCAGACCGGGCGCAGGAAGCGCTCGATGGCCCGGGTGCCGACCGAGGTTCCGCGCGGGTCGGAGGTGGCCGGGAACGGGCCGCCGTGGACCATGGCGTGCGAGACCTCGACGCCGGTCGGCCAGCCGTTGGCCAGGATGCGGCCGGCCTTGCGCTCGAGGATCGGCAGCAGCGGCCGGACGGCCTCGGCGTCGGCGGGGTCCATCTGGACGGTGGCGGTCAGCTGACCTTCCAAGCCTTCGAGGGCCGGCGCCAACTGGCTGATGTCCTTGACGCGAACGATCAGCGACGACGAGCCGAACACCTCGTGGCTCAGCACCTCGTCGCGCTTGAAGGTGTCGGCGTCGACCGCGAACAGCGCGCCGACCGCCTGGTTGACGCCGTCGCCGACGCAGCCGCGGGCCAACTGCTCGACGCCTTCACGACCGGTGAGCTGGCCGACGCCCTGCTCATAGGCGCCGAAGATGCCGGGGGTCAGCATGACGTGCGGCTGGGCGGCGGTCAGCGCCGCCGTGGCGGCGGCTTCGAAGCGGTCGAGATCGGGGCCTTCCACGGCGAAGACCAGGCCGGGATTGGTGCAGAACTGGCCGGCGCCCATGGTCAGCGAACCGACGAAGGCCGTGCCCAGCGCTTCGGCCCGGGCGGCCAGGGCGGCGGGCATCAGCACCACCGGATTGATGCTGCTCATCTCGGCGAAGACCGGGATCGGCTCGGGACGTCCGGCGGCGATCCGCATGAAGGCGGTGCCGCCGGCCCGCGAGCCGGTGAAGCCCACGGCCTTTACGCGCCGATCGGCGACCAGACCCGTGCCCAGGGTGCGTTGCTGGCCGATCAGGATGGCGAAGACCCCGGCGGGCAGGCCGGCGGTCTTGATCGCCTTGTCGATCGCGCTTCCGACCATGGCGCCGGTGTTGGGATGGGCCGAGTGGCCCTTGACGATCACGGGGCAGCCGGCCGCCAGGGCCGAGGCGGTGTCGCCGCCGGCCGTCGAGAAGGCGAGCGGGAAGTTGCTGGCGCCGAACACCACGACGGGGCCCAGCGGGATGAAGCGTTGGCGCAGGTCGGCGCGGGGCAGGGGCGTGCGCTCGGGCAGGGCCGGGTCGATCCGCGCGCCGATCCAGTCGCCGCGCCGCACGACCTGGGCGAACAGCCGGAGCTGGCCGCAGGTGCGGCCGCGCTCGCCGGTAATGCGGGCCTGGGGCAGGCCGGTCTCGGCCATGGCGGTCTGGATCAGTTCATCGCCCAGCGCCTCGATCTCGGTGGCGATCGCCTCGAGGAAGGCCGCGCGGGTTTCCAGGTCGGTCTCGCGATAGGTGTCGAAAGCCGCGGCGGCGGCGGCCAGCGCGGCCTCGATCTGGGCGGGACTTGGCTCTGGGAAGCTTTGGCCGAAGTGTTCGTTGGTGGCGGGGTTCAGGGCCCGCAGCGCGGCTTCGGCCATGGCTGTCTTTCTCTATTCAATGAACGCTGGAGCAACGACCCGTCGGCCCAGCAGGAAGGCGTCGGCGACGTGACGCAGCGGACTGACATCGACATCGCTGGCGGCGTCGGCCACCAGACGCGCGAAGGCGTCATAGAGGCCGGCATATTCGGCGTCCGGCCCCTCGCGAAGCAGGACGTCGTCGATCCACAACTTGGCGCCGCCGTGCGACAGCTTCAACATGTTGTTACCGGTATCTTCGCTCTCGACCTCGACCGTGATGTCCCAGCTTTGCGGGCCGGCCTGCAGGAAGTCGAACTCGGCATGGATCGATGCTCCGGCCGCATCGGAAAAGTCCAATTCGGCCTGGATCGGCGACTGGCAGTTCTCGGGCACGTGCAGCGTGGCGCTGGTGAGGAAGAACGGCTGGGGCAGGATGGCCGTGGCGATCGACAGGGCGTTGATGCCCGGGTCGAACACGCCCAGCCCGCCGGCCTCCCAGATCCAGGCCTGGCCCGGATGCCAGACGCGCACATCCTCACGCCAGTCGATGCGCACGGACTTGATGGTCTTGTCGGCCAGCCACGCGCGGGCCGGAGCCACGCCCTGGGCGTAGCGCGAGTGCCAGGTGGTCTGCAGGGTCAGGCCGCGCGCGACGGCGGTCAGGCGCAGGTCCTCGACCTCGCTCAGCGTCGCGCCGGGCGGCTTTTCCAGCATCACGGACTTGCCGGCCGCCAGGGCCAGGTGGGCCAGGGCGTGGCGCGGCTGGGGCGGGGTGCACAGCGACACCGCGTCGACCGCGATGTCGCTGGCCAGCAGCTCGGCCAGGGTCGCGAAGTGGGCCACGCCATCGAGGTCGGCGTTGCGGCTGACGACGGCGACTAGCTCGAAGCGGTCGTCGGCGGCGATGGCGGGCAGATGCTGATCGCGGGCGATCTTGCCCAGACCGACGAGAGCCAGGCGGATCGGGCTCACAGGCTGCGCACCGTCACCGGCTTGTCCTGGGCTTGGGCCAGGGGGTTGCTGACGGGGTAGAGGAACGGCGCGGCGCCGATCTCGAACACGTCGCCGACCTGGGTCTGGAAGCCTTCCGAGAAGGACAGGGTGGCCGTGCCGAAGAAGTGGACGTGGATGTCGCCCGGCTTGCGGAAGATGTCGTACTTGAAGTGGTGATGCTCGAGGTTGGCGATGGTGTGGGACATGTTCGCCTCGCCCGACAGAAAGGGCTTTTCCCAGACCACTTGGCCGCCCCGCAGGATCTTGCTGGCGCCGCGCACGTCGGCGGGCAGCTCGCCGGTCAGCAGCTCGGGGCCGAGGGCCGCCTGACGCAGCTTGGAGTGGGCCAGCCACAGATAGTTGCCGCGCTCGATGATGTGGTCCGAGAACTCGTTGGCCAGGCAGAAGCCCAGGCGGTAAGGGGTCCCGTCCGGACCGATGATGTAGACGCCGGCGATCTCGGGCTCCTCGCCGCCGTCCTGGGCGAAGGCGGGCGAGGTGAGTGGGGCGCCGTGGCCGACCACGTGCGAACCGTCGCCCTTGTAGAACCATTCTGGCTGGGCCCCGACCGCGCCGGCCGCGGGCTTGCCGCCCTCGACGCCCATCAGGAACATCCGCATGGAGTCGGTGAGCTGCTCGCCCGCCTGGGCGGCCTTGTGCATCTTGTCGCGCCCCTCGGCCGAACCCAGGTGGGTCAGGCCGGTGCCGGTCAGCACCAGGTGGGCGGGATCGGGATGGTCGATCGGGGCCAGCACCCGGCCTTCGGCCAGAGCGGTGGGGATGTCGACCTCGGCGCCGAGCGGGTGGGCCTGGGCGGCCTCGGCCAGGGTGGCGCCGGCCGCCAGGGCGGCCTGGGCCAGAGCCAGCAGGGTGTCGGCCACCTCGACCTTGCGGGCCAGGCCCGCGTCGTTGACCGCCGCGAGGATTCGCGTCCCGCCCTGTTCCTTCAGTTGCACGAACCGCAGCACCATGGCTGTCGTTACCTCCCAGCGGGTTTGGCTATTTAGTCAGACAAATAGCGATCTACCGTGCGGTGTCAAACCCGGATCGACAGGCCGGCAGCCGCGATCCGAACCGGGCCGGGGGCCGTGGAAACACGGGAACTGGCGCAAACCCGCACCCGGTCGGGGTTTGGCAATCGTCATACTTTTGCATCCCAAAATCGGCTTGGCGTGATCGGCGGCGCGCTGCGAAATCCCTTGTCTGCGCACAAACTGTCTCGCTAGTGTCGCGCTGCGTCGAGATCGGCGGGCGGACGGGAGCTTCGTCCATCGACTGGACAGGGAGCGAAGCGCGCGTGCGGAAGAAGAAGGACAAGGCCGGGGACGGAGAATTCGTGCGGGACAGCCTGGCGGCCACCAGCCGAATCCACGGCTCGATCGCTCGCACCCTCGGCGTGGCCATCGTCTCGGGTCAGTACCAGCCGGGTGACATCCTCAACAACGAGATCGATTCCAGCGAGCAGCTGCAGGTCTCGCGCAGCGCCTATCGCGAAGCCATCCGCATCCTGGCCGCCAAGGGGCTGGTCGAGAGCCGTCCCAAGACCGGCACCCGGGTCACCGAGCGCAGCCGCTGGAGCCTGCTGGACCCCGAGGTGCTGGCCTGGTTCTTCGAGTCCGAGCCCAGCGAGGAGTTTCTCAAGGGGCTTTACGAACTGCGGATGATCGTCGAGCCGGCCGCCGCTGCCCTGGCCGCCGAGCGCCGCGACGACGGCCAGCTGGAGCGCATGCGCAAGGCGCTGATCCAGATGGAAAGCCAGACCCTGGCCACCGACGCCGGCCAGGCCGCCGACCGCGACTTCCACGACACCGTTCTGGAAGCCACCGCCAATGCGGCGTTGTTCACGCTGAGCAGCAGCATCGGCGCGGCGGTGCGCTGGACCACGATCTTCAAGCAGCGCAAGCGCGAGCTGCCGCGCGACCCGATGCCCGACCACTGGAAGGTGTTCGACGCCATCGCCGCCGGCCGGCCGGACCAGGCGCGCCAGGCGATGGAGCGGCTGGTGGGGCTGGCGCTCGAGGATACGCGGGCGGCGATCGAGTCCTAGGGACTGAGGGGCGATCCAACAGACGAGCCTGTCATCCCGGACAAGCGCGCAGCGCGCAGATCCGGGACCGCCCCGAAGTGCTGAGTTCACGCGTCGGTCCCGGGTCTGCGCTTCGCTGCGCCCGGGATGACAAACGCTTTTCTACCCTAGCCGATACAGCCCGGACCCGTGCGCCGGCAGGGTCCGCTCCAGTCGCCCGGCGACCATGCCGTCGGCCTTTCGCGCCCACAGGTCCCGCACGGTGACACGGCCCTTCACGCCCAGAGCCGCAAGGTCCGCGCTCACCGTCGCCTCCGCATCTGTCGTGTTGAACAGCGCCAGGTAACGCGCCTTCGAACCCGGGACCTCCGCCGTCCAGACAACGCTCCCGCGGGCGTTCAACACCGGCTGGTTGCCCGTACTCCGCTGGTTCACCGCCAGCACTTCGTCATTGGTCAGCAGCGCCGTCGTCGCCGGGTCCAGCTTGCGCAGGTCTCCGCCCATGATCAGCGGCGAGCGGGCGATCGACCACAAGGTCATCATCATGCGCTGCTCGTCCGGCGTGAACCGCGTGGTCCGCTTGCCCAGGTCCAGCACGCCGAGCGGCAGCATGTCGGCGTCGGGCCAGCAGCCGGGGATGCGGTGGGGATTCCAGCGCTCCAGACGCCCGAACTGCTCCAGCAGCAGCGGCCACTGGTCCCAGAAGTCGTCGCTGATCCGCCAGAGATTGGCGTGGCGCTGGACATGCTCGGCCGCGTCCAGCGGCGTCTCGCCGGGCGACAGGCTGAGCACCATCGGYCGGCCGCAGCCGTCGATGGCCTTGCGCACGGCTTCGATCTCCGGCGCGTGATCGTGGTAGGGCCGGCTCATGTCGTCGACCTTGACGTAGTCGACGCCCCAGGCGGCCAGCAGCTTGAAGACGCTGTCGTAATAGGCCTGGGCGCCGGGCTTCGTCATGTCCACGCCGTACATGTCCGGGTTCCAGGGGCACAGGCTGGAGCGGTCGACGATGTCGCCGATGCGGACGTCGGTTCCCAGCACCGGCAGGTTCCGATCCGCCGCCTGGCGGGGCGCGCCGCGCATCAGATGGATGCCGAACTTCAGGCCCAACGCGTGCAGCCGGTCGCCCAGCGGCTTGAACCCCGCGCCGTTCGCGGAGGACGGGAAGCGGTTGATCGCCGGCAGCAGCCGGCCCCAAGGGTCCAGCTCAAGGTGGGCGTCCTTGCGATAGTCGAAGCCGACAGCCCCGGGCTCGTACCACTGGATGTCGACCGTGAGGACGTCGTACCCGTGCGGCAGCAGGACCTTGGCCATCACCTTGGCGTTGTCGATCGCCTGGTCTTCGGTCAGGGTGGTGGCGAAGCTGTCCCAGCTGTTCCAGCCCATCGGCGGGGTAGGGGCCAGGCGGCGAAAGGCCAGGGAATTGGCGGCGCGGGCCATTCCCGAAAGCCAGGGCGCGGTGACCGAAGCGGCCAGCAGGGCCCGGCGCAGGACGCGGAATTGGCCCGTCGCGAGCGGATTTTTCGAGTTCATCGGCGCCTCCCGCGCGACCTATCGTCCGACAACTGCGGGCGAATGATTTTCTTGTGCGTTCAATTGGAAAACACGGCTTGCCGGCCTTGTCGAGCGGTGCAGCTCTCACGTTGACGCCGCGTCGTGGCCGGTATAGTCAGACAAATAAACAGGGGTGGAACGAACGGGATGTCGATCGCGCCGCTCAGATGGCGGATAATCCTCATGGTGTCCCGCCAGGCCCTCCCGYTGTCGCCGACCGCCGCCTATCAAGGACTGTCATGAGCTCTGCCGCCGTTCCGCCCCGCGCCCTTCGCTCGCGCGCCTGGTTCGACAATCCGGACAACGCGGACATGACGGCGCTCTATCTCGAGCGTTACCTGAACTTCGGCCTGTCGCTGGACGAGCTGCAATCGGGCAAGCCGATCATCGGCATCGCCCAGACCGGCAGCGACCTGTCGCCCTGCAACCGCCACCACCTGGTCCTGGCCGAGCGCATCCGTGAAGGCATCCGCACGGCCGGCGGCATCGCCCTGGAGTTCCCGGTCCATCCGATCCAGGAAACCGGCAAGCGCCCGACCGCGGGCCTGGACCGCAACCTGTCTTATCTGGGCCTGGTCGAGACGCTGTACGGCTATCCGATCGACGGCGTGGTTCTGACCATCGGTTGCGACAAGACCACTCCGGCCTGCCTGATGGCCGCCGCCACGGTCAATATCCCGGCCATCGCCCTGTCGGTCGGCCCGATGCTGAACGGCTGGCACAAGGGCCAGCGCACCGGCTCGGGCACCATCGTCTGGAAGGCCCGCGAGCTGCTGGCGGCCGGCGAGATCGACCGCGCCGGCTTCATCAAGCTGGTGGCCAGCTCGGCGCCCTCGACCGGCTATTGCAACACCATGGGCACGGCCACGACCATGAACTCGCTGACCGAGGCGCTGGGCATGTCGCTGACCGGCTCGGCCGCCATTCCCGCGCCGTACCGCGACCGGCAGCAGAACGCCTACGAGACCGGCCTGCGCATCGTTGAGCTGACCCAGCAGGACATCAAGCCGTCCGACATCCTGACCCGTGACGCCTTCCTGAACGCCATCGTCGTCAATTCGGCCATCGGCGGCTCGACCAACGCTCCGATCCACCTGAACGCCCTGGCCCGCCACATGGGCGTTGAGCTGAGCGTCGACGACTGGCAGACCTACGGCGAAGAAGTGCCGCTGCTGGTCAACCTGCAGCCGGCCGGCGAGTATCTGGGCGAGGACTATTACCGGGCCGGCGGCGTGCCGGCCGTGGTCAACCAGCTGATGGGCCAGGGCCTGATCCGCGAGGACGCCCTGACCGTGTCGGGCAAGACCCTCGGTGAAGCCTGCCGTGGCGTCGAGATCGAGGACGAGGCGGTGATCCGCCCGTTCGACAAGCCCCTGGTCGAGCGCGCCGGCTTCGTGGTCATGCGCGGCAATCTGTTCAATTCGGCGATCATGAAGACCAGCGTGATCACCGCCGAGTTCCGCGACCGCTACCTGTCCGACCCCGACGACCCGGACGCCTTCGAGGGCGAGGCGATCGTGTTCGACGGTCCCGAGGACTACCACCACCGGATCGACGATCCGTCGGTGGGCATCACCGAGCGCAGCGTGCTGTTCATGCGCGGCGCGGGACCGATCGGCTATCCGGGCGCGGCCGAGGTCGTGAACATGCGGGCCCCCGACTACCTGATCAAACGCGGCATCCACCAGCTGCCCTGCATCGGCGACGGCCGCCAGTCGGGCACCTCGGGCTCGCCCTCGATCCTCAACGCCTCGCCCGAGGCGGCGGCCGGCGGCGGTCTGGCCCTGCTGAACAGCGGCGACCGCGTGCGGGTGGACCTGCGCAAGTCGCGCGTCGACGTGCTGGTCACGCCCGAAGAGATCGTCGCGCGGCGCAAGGCGCTCGAGGCGGCCGGCGGCTTCAAGTATCCGGAAAGCCAGACGCCCTGGCAGGAAATCCAGCGGGCCATTGTCGGCCAGATGGAGACCGGAGCGGTGCTGGAGCCGGCGGTCAAGTACCAGCGCATCGCCCAGACCAAGGGCCTGCCCCGCGACAATCACTGAGCCGGGCGTCGATCCGGCGCTGATCCAAACCACCGAGACAAACGCCGGCCAACGGCGAGCCTAGGGAGAAATACCGTGAAGCTGACCACGCTGAAGCACGCGCTTGTCGCCGGACTGGCCACCGCCGCGTTGGCGGCCGCTGGCGCCGCCTGCGCCCAGACCGCCGTAACGGGCGCGCTGCGCGCCGACCAGCCGGGTCCGGTGATCCAGCCCGAGGTGTATGGCCAGTTCGCCGAGCACCTGGGGCGGGGCATTTACGAGGGCGTCTGGGTCGGCGAAGACAGCAAGATCCCCAACACCCGGGGCTACCGCAACGACGTCGTCGCGGCGCTGAAGGCCATCAAGGTGCCGCTGGTGCGCTGGCCCGGCGGCTGCTTCGCCGACGACTATCACTGGCGCGAGGGCGTGGGCCCGCGCGCCAAGCGGCCCGTGAAGGTCAACGTGGTCTGGGGCGGCGTCGAGGAGCCCAATAGCTTCGGCACCAACGAGTTCATGGACTTCGCCGAGCTGATCGGGGCCAAGACCTATGTGGCCGGCAATGTCGGCACCGGCTCACCGCAGGAGATGGCCGAGTGGATCGAGTACATGGTCTCGCCGACCACCTCGACGATCGCCAACCAGCGACGCGCCAACGGTCGCGACAAGCCCTGGAAGCTCGACTATTTCGGCGTGGGCAATGAAAACTGGGGCTGCGGCGGCCAGATGACGGCGGCCCACTACACCGATCTCTATCGCAACTTCGCCGAATTCATCCGGGTGCCCAAGGGCACCAAGACCGAGAAGATCGCCGGCGGCGCCAACAGCGACGACTACAGCTGGACCGAGACCGTGATGGCCGGCGCGGCCAAGAACATGGATCAGATCAGCGTCCACTACTACACGATCCCCAGCGGCAAGTGGGAGAACAAGGGCTCGGCCACGGAGTTCAACGAGCAGGTCTGGGCCGACACCATGGTCCAGGCCCTGCGCATGGACGAACTGGTCACCAAGCACACCGCCATCATGGACAAGTACGACCCCAAGAAGCGGGTGGGCCTGTCGGTCGATGAGTGGGGCCTGTGGCACGATGTCGAGCCGGGCACCAATCCGGGCTTCCTCTACCAGCAGAACACCATGCGCGACGCGGTGGTGGCCGGCGCGACCCTGAACATCTTCCACAAGCACGCCGACCGGGTGCGGCTGACCGCCATCGCCCAGATGGTCAACGTGCTGCAGGCGATGATCCTGACCGACAAGGACAAGATGGTCCTGACCCCGACCTACTGGGTCTATGACCTCTACAAGCCCTTCCAGGGCGCGACCTCGTTGCCGGTCGAGCTGAACAGCCCGGCCTATACGATGGGCAAGTCCAGCGTGCCGGCGGTCAGCGCCTCGGCGGGAAAGGACGCCGCCGGGGTGGTCCACGTGGCCCTGGTCAACCTGGATCCCAACAAGTCGGCGACCGTGACGCTCAAGCTTTCGGGCGTGACCGGCAAGACCGCCAAGGGCCGGGTCCTGACCGGCTCGACCATGAGCGCCCACAACACCTTCGCGGCCCCCGACGCCGTCAAGCCGGCGGCCTTCACGGCGGCCTCGATCAAGGGCGACGTGCTGACCGCGACCCTGCCGAGCAAGTCGGTGGTGGTGCTGGATCTGAACTAGCGTTCAGCGGCCCGCTCATTCCTCGCCGAGGCAAGGGATGGGCGGGCCGTGACCATGACCGGTCCGCGCCTTCTGGCTTGAGACCTGGAGCAAAGCCCATGAGGAAGGTCTCCGCGGTCCTGCTGTCCTGCGCGACGCTGAGCGTGGCGCTGCTCGCGGCCGTCGCTCCCGCCCAGAGCCAAGCCACCTGGGCGGCCGACAACGGCGACGGGACCTTCACCAACCCGATTTTCTACGACGAGTTTTCCGATCCCGACCTGATCCGTGTCGGGGACGACTTCTACATGACCGGCACGACCATGCACGCCATGCCGGGCCTGCCCGTCCTGCGGTCCAAGGACCTCGTGAACTGGGAGTTCCTGTCCTACGCGGTCGACAGGCTGGATCTTGGGCCGGCCTATCGTCTGGAGGGCGGCGACGTCTACGGGCGCGGGATCTGGGCGCCCAGCTTCCGCTATCGCGACGGCGTCTTCTACATCTTCTCCAACGTCAACGGCGAGACGACCCAGGTCTTCACCGCGACCGACCCGCGCGGTCCGTGGACCCATCGCCAGATGAAGCGGTCGTTTCACGATCTTTCGGTGCTGTTCGACGATGATGGAAAGGCGTGGGTCGTCTGGGGGTATCGCGATCTCAAGATCGGACAGCTGAACGCCGACCTGACCGACATCGTCGAGGGCACCGAGCGCACCCTGTTCGATCGCGACGCGGGAATGGGCGAGGGCGCGCACCTCTACAAGATCGACGGCCGCTACTTCATCATCAGCGCCTGGTGGAACGGCCGCATGCGCATGCCCGCCGCGCGCGCCGACAATCTCGCCGGCCCCTGGGAGGTCAACAGGGCCATCAGCATCGACGAGGATTTCGGGCTCGCCGAGGGCTACCGGCTGAAGGACTCGAACGGACCCGCCTTCGATCTCGTCGCGCCCAATCCCGAACCTCGCGGCCGCATGTCGCTGCATCAGGGCGGCGTGGTGCGGACGCCGAAGGGCGAGTGGTGGGGGTTCTCCATGCTCGACTACAATTCGGTCGGTCGCCTCGTCGCGCTTTCGCCGATCACCTGGAAGGATGGCTGGCCCTTTTTCGGTCTGCCGGGAAACCTGGGGCGAACCCCCCGAACCTGGGTCAAGCCCAAGAGCGACGCCGTGTCACCGATCCGGGCCCCCTATGAGCGGAGCGATACGTTCGACGGGGCGCGGCTGAAGCCGATCTGGCAGTGGAACCACGTTCCGGATGACACGCACTGGTCGCTCACGGAGCGGTTGGGCTTCCTGCGCCTTCGCACCCTTCCGGCGACCTCGTTCTGGGAAGCCCGCAACAGCTTGACCCAAAGGGCGATCGGGCCGCGATCGCAGCCGACCGTCGTCCTGGACGCCGCGGGTTTGAAGGATGGCGACATCGCGGGCCTGGCGCTTCTGAACATGCCCTATGCCTGGATCGGCGTGGAGCGCGCGGGAAGCGACCTCGCGCTCGTCGAGTTCGACAAATCGACCGGGGCGAAGGTGTCCACGCCGCTCGCGGGGAGCCGGGTCTGGCTGCGCGCCGACTGCGATTTCCTGACGGAAAAGGCGCGGCTCAGCTATTCGACCGACGGCCTGATCTTCAAGCCGGTCGGCGCGGTTTTCACCATGGTCTTCTCGCTCCGCACCTTCCAGGGCGTGCGCTATGCGCTGTTCGGCTACAACACGAAGGGCGTCGAAGGCGGTTATGCCGACTTCGACGGCGTCACGGTTCACGAGCCGAACCCCAGGGGCCTGCAGAGACCCATTCCCTTTGGCGGCTCCATCCGGCTCGCGGCGCTCGGTTCCCCGCTGGGACTGAGCGTGGTCGGCGGGCAGTTGGCTATCGGTCCCCCTCGGGCCCTCTCGGTCGTCGACATGGGCCAGGGGCGCGTGGCGCTGAAGGTTGGGGAGGACTTCGTCTCGGTCACCCCCGACGGCGCTGTCAGACTGGATCGTCGCCCGAGCGTCCCGGCGCGTGCGTTCCAATGGATCGAGACGCCGACCGGGCACCTCGTGCTGATGTCTCTCGAAACCAACCGTTTCCTCACGCTCGACCTGAAGCAGGGGGCGATCACCAGCCTGAGCCCAGGTCCTCGGCCGGACGGCGCCGACGGCGCGCGGCTGAGCTGGACGCTGGATCCAAACTGAAGGCGGGCGCTCAGAACACCTTCATCTCGACCAGCCGCATGTCCTTGCCGGGCGCGAGATCGAACACCGCTCGCAGCTTCGACGTCGTGACCGGCGCCCAGGTCGTCCGGTCGACGCCGTTGGCGAGCGGCGCGGCCACCTTGGCCACCTCCACCCACTTGCCCTCCCGCCACGCCTCCAGCCGATAGCGCGTCGGCCCGGCGAAGGCCTTGTCGTCGGCGAAGACGCTGAGCTCGGCCGAGCGCACCGTCACCGGCTTGCCGAAGTCCACAGCGAACCACGGTTTTTGCTGACCCGCGCCCGGCGACCATCCGTTGGCCATTTCCGGGAAGAACCACACGCGGCCGTCCAGGGCCTGATGCACGGTCTTGGACTCGGCGCCGGCCGAGGCCTCGCCGCGCGGATAGTCCGAGCGCACCAGGTTGACGGCCAGGTCGATCGGCCGGGCGATAGACGCGGCCGGCTTCCGCGCCAGCGGGACGGTCAGCTTGGTCAGGGTCGGCGAGGCGGCGACCTCCTGGCCGTCCACCGTCACCACCAGGCCCTGGCGGCCATAGCGCGACCCGTCGGCGTCCCACGAGATCCCGACCAGATGGCCGTGATAGGGCGCGTCCTGCAGGCTGAAATACTTCAGGAAGTTCGGATCGGCCGGGTCGACGGGCGCCAGCGGATTGACCTCCAGCACGTCGTCGGCGCGCGGGCGCAGGCCGACCAGGCCGCTGATGACCAGATCGACATAGCCGGAGTGATTGTAGTGGTGGCTGCGGTCCAGGCCGACGATCGCCTTGCCGGTGGCGGGATCGTAGTCCTCCTCCAGGTTCGGCTTGCCGTCCTTGAAGTGCAGCTGGGTGTACTGGGCCAGCATCCGCGCGTAGTCCGAGCGGGTGACCACGTCCTGGCGATAGTCGTTGAGCAGGTTGGCCAGACCTGTCAGCACCTGGGTGGTCTGGAACGGCCAGACCGGTCCGTTCCACTGGCACTCCAGCTCGCCGGTTTCCTTGATGTAGCGGTACTGGCGCATGTAGTGCTCGTACGACGGCTCGACCGTGCGCAGGCCCGCCGGACCGGCCAGTTCGTTCGGGTCGACCGCGTGCTTCCAGGCCTGGGCGTAGGCCGGCGTGTCGTCGGGCAGGCCGAAGGTCCAGGGCAGATAGCCGACCAGTTCGCGGCCCCGGATCGGGTCCCAGTACTTCACGTGCTCGTTGTTGACCCGGTAGCGGTCGATGAAGTGGGCGAAGTCCTGGCTCCACAGGCTCTTTTGCACCTGGGCCTTCAAGTCGTCGGCGCGGGCGGCGTAGTCGGCGGCCGTGGCCGTGTCGCCGGTCAGGGCCGCCAGCCGGCTGATCGCTCGGGCGTTGGCGTACATGTAGCTGTTGATCGAGGGGCGGAAAGCCTGGCCGCCGGTGAAGCCGTCCTTGCCGCCCGAGGCGTCGATCGAGCTGATCGTATATTCGGTGGCGTCCAGCAGTGGCTCGATCCAGTACAGCTTCTTGTCGAAGTCGTAGTGGTCGTCCCACAGGGCGTAGACGTGCTTCATCGCGCCGAGGTGGCGGGTGGCGGCGTCCTGGTCGCCGTCGACCAGGAAGCGGGTGAGGGTCGCGTCGGCGATGGCCTCGGCGAAGTGGCGGTCGTTGCCGCCGCCCTCGTACATGAAGTCGATATAGTCGCCGGCATAGCGGCGATCGCGCAGCCAGCGGCCCTCCTGGATGTGGAAGCCGGTGGCGTCGTTGAGGCTGGCGTAGGGCTCGCGCTGCCAGCCGACGTCGTCCAGGAACTCGGTGGTGATGTAGCCGCGCGGGCCCAGGTCGCGCTGGTGGGCGCGGAACACGCTCCAGCGGTAGTAGTAGATCTGGTCCAGCTCCCGGTCCGAGGATTCGAACAGCGGGATGTTGCCCTCGTACCAGGGAGCGTCGTTTCCGAAGCGGGCCGTGGCGATGGCGTGGGCGTCCAGCTTCGGCGAGGCCGCCAGGGCCGGCGAGGCCAGGGCCGTCGTCGCCCACAGCGCCAGCGCCAGTCGCGCGCCTCCTCTCGACGTGGCCATCGCATCCTCCCCTCGGATTGTTTTGTCTGAGTATTTAATCAAGGCTCGGCGGCGCCCGCCAGCGTTTCCTTAGCCCCGAGCCGGACGGCGGCGAATGGGCTATGGTCGCCGCGCTTGAACGGTAAAAGGAGGAAATGGCGATGAAGACGTTTCTGGCCCTCTACATGGGCTCGGACGCCCCGATGGACCCCGGCGCGCTCGACCAGGCGACAATCGACAAGGGCATGGCCGCCTGGGGCCAATGGATGGCCGACCACGCCGACCAGGTCGTCGTGACTGGCGGACCGGTGGGCAAGACCAAGAAGACCGGCAAGGACGGCGTGAGCGACATCCGCAACAAGGTCGCCGGCTACGTCGTGGTCCAGGCGGAGTCGCACGAGGCGGCCGCCAAGCTGTTCGAGAACCACCCCCACTTCGCGATCTTCCCCGGGGACTCGGTCGAGATCATGGAGCAACTGCCGATCCCGGGGCAGGGATAGGGCAAGCGCGATCTTCAGCCGTCATCCCGGGCGCAGGGTCCGGGATGACGGCGAGAAGGACGTGACTAGCCGCGCCCCCACAGCCGCTCGAAGCGCCAGCCGGTCAGGTCTTCGACGATCTTCTTGGACTCCGCGCTCTCGGGCTGGGTCTCGCCGGCCCGCAGGCGCTCGACCTCGTGGATCAGGACCTCGTGGGTCTTGGCGTTGAGGCGGAACGACCACGAGACCCACAGGCCCCACAGCATGACCAGGATCGGTCCGCAGACCATCACCAGCACCACGGCGCGCACGGCCTCGGGCGACTGGACCACGGCGGCGCCAGGGTGGGCCTTGTCGGCTGAGACATAGCCGCCCAGGCCGATCAGCGAGGTGGTGACCAGGATGGCGCCCGACTGGGCGATCTTGCGCACGAAGGTCATCACCCCGGCGAAGATGCCCTCGCGGCGCTGGCCGGTGACCGCCTCGTCGATGTCGGGCAGGTAGTTGTAGACGCTCCACGGCACGAAGTTCAGYGTCCCGCGGCCCAGCCCCGCCAGGATGATCGGCACGAACAGCCAGAACAGCACGGTCAGCGACGCGCCGCCGCCGAACAGGTTGCCGCCCAGCGCCGTCAGGCCTTCGGCGAAGCCCGCCGGCTTGATCAGGTAGAAGGCCAGGAACAGCAGCAGGGCGGCGCCGACGAAGCTGATGGCCATGCGATAGGCCGCCGTCGGTCCGGTGCGGATGACCACGTTGATGGCGATCATCACCGAGATCAGCTGGGCGACGTACATGGTCGTCATCAGCTGCGAGATCACCAGGGTGGCGCCCATCATCACCGTGGCCACGAACAGCGGAAAGGCGGTGTTGAAGATGTCCTGCGAGATGTAGCCGCCCAGATAGAGCGACAGATGCTGGCGGAACGCCTTGATGCGCAGGGTCGAGAACAGGTCGCGGAACATGTTGACCGGGATCAGCGCCGCTCGGCCCCAGTCCATGGGCTCGGGCTGGATCAGCTTTTCCGCTTCAGTGTAAGGCCGCTCCCAGGTGAACAGCACGACCAGCAGCACCACCAGGCTGAACAGGCCGCCGAAGATCGCCGCCATGATCAGGAAGGTGCCCGAGGAATCCTTGCCGCCGAAGTGGTTGATGATCAGGGTCGGCAGGTAGGAGGCCAGGATCGCCGAGCTCTGGGCGATCAGCATCCGCGCCCCGGCGAACTTCGCCTTCTTCTTGTAATCCTTGGTCATTTCCGCCGCGAGGGTTTCCCACGGGATCAGGAACATCGTGTAGAGGAACTCGAAGAAGATGAAGGTCGTCAGGTAGTAGGCGAAGGTCTGGCCCGTGACGAAGATCAGGGCGAAGCTGGGCAGCAGCGGGATGGTCATGATCAGAAAGATCTTGCGCCGCCCGATGCGTCGCCCGATCCAGGTGTGACGCAGATTGTCCGAGATGTAGCCGATCAGCGGGCAGGTGATCGCTTCCAGCAACCGGGGCAGGCCCAGGATCAGGCCGGTCTCGACCGCCGACAGGCCGCAGAAGGTGATGAAGAAGTAGGCCAGCCAGCCGGTGATCACGGCTTGCGCGCCGGCCCCCAGCATGTCGCCGGAACCCCAGCCCCAGTAGTTGATCCAGGTGGGTGTGCGAGGTTCCGACGTCGCCATTTGCGTATCATTCCCGAATGTCTTGCAGGGGTCTTGGCGCCCCGTCCGACCCGGTCCCCCAAACTTCAGGCAGGGGCGACCGGATCGGAAATAGGTTTCTCGAAGCGTCTAGATGAAGGCCCGCTGGAACTCGCCCAGCGCCAGGATGGCCAGGGACTGGCCGTAAGGCATCGAGGTCAGGGGGATGTCCTTATAGCCCTGCAGGGTGTCGAACACCGGCGTGCCGAACGACACCTGCTGCAACTCGCCCTTGTCGTCGATATTGGCCAGGACGCCCTTAAGCGCCTTGATGCCGATCGCCTGGTAGTCCTTGGAGACGTAGCGCTTGCGCACGGCCTTCAGAATTCCGTAGGCGAAGCCCGCCGTGGCCGAGGCTTCGGGGTACGAGGTCTCATCGTCGACCAGGGTGCGCCACAGGCCGGTCTCGGCGTCCTGGTAGCGGGCCAGGGCCTTGATCTGGGCTTCCAGGGTGTCGATCAGGAAATCGCGCAGGGCGTCGCCGGGCTTGAGGTCCAGAAGCTCGATGAATTCCGGGATGGCGATCGTCACCCAGCAGTTGCCGCGCGCCCACAGGGCGTCGGCGAAGTTATGCCGGCCCTCGAAGGTCCAGCCGTGGAACCACATGCCGGTCTTGCGGTCGGCCAGGTATTTGACGTGCACCATGAACTGGCGCTTGGCCTCCTCGACGAAGTCGTCGCGGCCCAGCAGCAGGCCGATCTTGGCCAGGGGCAGGACGCTCATCATCAAGGTGTCGTCCCACAGCTGCTGCGGGTTCTCGCTGTTGAAGACGATGTGCTGGAAGCCGCCCTCTTCGGTGCGCGGGCCCTCGTACATCACGTAGTCGGCCCAGGTTTCCAGATAGGGCAGGTAGGTGTGGTCGCCGGTGGCTTCGTACAGATAGGCCAGGGTCAGGAACGGCGAGACGGTGTTGATGTTCTTGGTCGGGGTGCCGGCCTCGAAGCGGTCGGCGAACCACTGGGTCATGATCTCGAACGCGCGCGGATCGGCGGTCATCTCGTACTGCTTCCACAGGCCGTACAGGCCCACGCCGTGGGTCCATTCCCAGTCGTTCCAGCCCTTGGTGTCGATGACGCGGCCGTCGTCGAGGCGCAGCAGGAACTCGCCGGTCTCGTCCTGGATGTCGACCAGATTGCTGATCAGCAGGGCGATCTTGGCCTTGATGTCCTGGGCCTCGAGGCCGTGAGCGAGATTGGGCACGGGTAGTCTCCTTGAAAAGTCTTAGGCGCGGACGAGCTGGTCGCCGCGGGTGCGCAGCGTGACCGATCGTCCGGGTTTGAGGTCGAGGGCCAGCTTGGCTTGCCCATAGCGGATCAGATGCCGGCCAGCTTGGTCGGCGGTGAAGGTGGCGGCGTCGAGGCGACCGTCTTTCCACGCAAGGTCGATGCCCGCCGCGCCGCGCAGGCGCAGGCCCCGCACCGACCCGGTCGGCCAGGCCTTGGGCAGCGCGGGCAGCAGCAGGACGCGGCCGTCGTAGCTC
>NZ_JBFTZS010000009.1:0-26103 GCF_056406675.1 Caulobacter sp. P1_B12_2
GATCGGCCGGGGGCGTCACCGTCCAGGACGACGGGGTCTGGGGCGAGGCGGGGGCGGCGCTGGGGCTGGTGGTCTGGGCGGAAGGATCGGTGGCCGGCGCGGTCTGCTGGGCCAGGGCCGATCCGGCGTAACCGGCGGCGGTCAGGGCGAGGACGGCGGCCGAGATGCGAAGATTGATCATGGGAGCGTCTTGTTGCTGTCGCGTCGGAAAGTGACACGACCGGCACGCTGACCCCCGAATGCGTTGGCAATAACCCCGCAATCAGACCATCTCGCCGCATGAGCGGCGAGCATGAGGCGAATGGCGACGCTTCCCGAATGTTCGGAAAACGTCGCCACGTCCGTTCAGTCAGACATCGTCTATTGGTTGATGATGTCGAAGATCAGTCCGGTGGCGATCGCCGCCAGGACGTAGTCGTCGCCGGCGCGATACCAGTAGTAACCGCGGGGCGGTGGACGCAGGCGATAGTATCCATAGTCGTGGATGACATAGCCGTTGCCACGGTAGTAGGGCGGCAGGTAGCCGCCACGACGCCAGGCGGTGTAGCCGGGGCGATAGCCCGGACGGCCGTAGTAATAGGCCGGCGGCGCGCCGTAGCTCCAGCGGTTGTTGTAGTAGTAGCCGTTGTGGCGACCGTTATCCCAGCGGTTGTCGCCGCGATCCCAGCCGTTGTGACGGCCGTTGTCGTGGCGGCCGTAGTCGCGGTCGCCGCGACCGTCGTGACGTCCGCCGTCCCAGCGACCGCCGTCGTTGCGGCCGTGGTCGCGTCCGCCATGGCTGTCGCCACGGCCGCGGCCGTGATCCTGGGCCGAAGCGTCGCCGGCGACTGCCATCGGGCCGGCCACGGCGGCCATGGCCGCGATGGTGAGCAACAAGCGCTTCATATCCGACGTCTCCTTCTTCGGTCGGCGATCCTCCGAACCGCCTAATCCCTCGACCTTGAAGACAGTTTCCGTCGCCGTGGCTGAACCTGATCTGAACGGCGCCGTCAGGCTTGGGCATGAGCGGCCTTGGCGGCGGCGCTTAGCGAGACCATGTTGGTGGTCAAACAAAACGCCCCAAACGAAACGCCCCAGGGAGTCCGCCGATGAGCCGTCCGATCGAGCTTTATTACTGGCCCACGCCGAACGGCTGGAAGATCTCCATCGCCCTGGAGGAGATGGGACTGCCGTACGAGATGATCCCGGTGAACATCGGGACGGGCGAACAGTTCAAGCCGGACTTCCTGGCCATCAGCCCCAACAACCGCATGCCGGCGATCGTCGATCCCAACGGTCCCGACGGCCAGCCGATCTCGGTGTTCGAGTCCGGAGCCATCCTCCAGTACCTGGGCCGCAAGACGGGCCAGTTCTACGGCGCGAACGAGCGCGAGCGGGTCGACATCGACCAGTGGCTGATGTGGCAGATGGGCGGGCTGGGGCCGATGGCCGGCCAGACCCACCATTTCCGGCAGTACGCGGCCTCCATTATCAGCGACCAGCGGCAGATCGCCTACGGCGCCATCCGCTACACCAATGAGACCCACAGGTTGTACGGCGTGCTGAACAAGCAGTTGGACGGGAAGGATTTCATCTGCGGCCAAGTGTCCATCGCCGACTTCGCGTGCTGGGGTTGGGTCGTTCCGTGGAAAAATCAGGGCATCATTCTGGAAGAATTTCCGCATTTGAAGGCCTGGTTCGAGCGCATGGCCGCCCGCGAGGCCGTCGACCGGGGCTTCAAGCTGGGAGCCGAGTTGCGCCGCCAGGGCCTGCAAGCGCCCGGAAAAGCGCAAGAAGAGGCCCGAAAGGTCCTGTTTGGCCAGCGCGCCCGTTAACCTGCTGTATACGGCGGTTTACGCGCAGTAACACCCGTGAATGCGACGTAATGTCTCTAAACGGTTTATGTATTCATGGCTTAGATTCATGATGTCAGCGCCATTAACTGTATGTTCAGTGGCGATGGACTTTTCTGTTCTCACAGCCAAGCGGAGCCAGAACGGCGACGCGGGTTGGGAAGGGGAATTGAAGCCATGATGATGAGTATCGAACCGCCGGCCGCCATCCACGGGATCCCGCTGCCGACCACCGACACCTCGGGCGACGAACTGTTCCGCATGGGCCTGCTGTACTCGACCGGCCAGGGCGGCGCGCCGCTGGACTACGTGTCGGCCCACATGCTGTTCAATCTGGCCGCCATGCGCGGTTCGGTCGAAGCCAAGGTCTATCGCAAGGAAATCTCGCAGGAGATGGCCAGCGAAGACGTCGCCGAAGCCCAGCGCCAGGCGCGCGAATGGCTGGCCCACGGCTGAGCCTGAAAAGGCTCAGCCTCTTATCCTCGGCGCGTGACGGGCTTCAGTTTCCGCTGAAGCCGTTGACCGCGTAGCTGAAGCTGATCGGCAGCAGGTCTCGGAAGTACTGCTGCATGAACAGACCCGCCTCGGACACTCCGCTTCGCGGCACATAGACCACGTCGAACCGGCGAAGCGGCACCAGGTCCGCCCGGCCGTTGGTCATCCCCGTCAGCAGGTCCGCCGTGCGCAGCATGGCCCGACCGTTGGGGCCGCGACGAATGATCACGACGGATGTGCGCTTGGCCGAGGTCTTGAACCCGCCGGCCTGGATGACGGCCCGCAGGGCGTCGCCGTCGCCAGCCATGTCGTAGACGCCCGGATTGCCGACTTCCCCGCCCACGAACACCTTCAGCGGCGCCGTCGCCTTGATCGACACCTGCACCTGCGGCCGCAGCAGTTGGGCCGAATAGGCCTGGGTGAGCGAGGCCTCCAGTTCGGCGATCGAACGGTCGGCCGCCATCACCGGCGCGATCAGCGGCAAAGCGACGCGGCCGTCCGGTTGGACCACTACGGACTTGTTCAGCTCGACCGCCGAAGGCACGGTGATCTCGACCTCGTCGCCCGGGTAGAACCGGTAGTCCGGCTCCTGATCCGACCAGTCGGCATAGCCGATATCGGAAAACGTGGCGGTTGGACGGGGCGTGGGCGTGATCGGTTCACGATCCACGTGCCCGCAGGCCGCCAGAAGGGCCGAGAGCCCGATCGTCGCGAAGGGCAGGGCGAAAGCCGCCGAAAGCATGGTGCGCCTGTGCATGCGACAAGTCTTAACAGATATAGGTAACGAAGCCTTAAGCCGCCGGCGGCCAGGGTGCAGGCTAGAGAGTAACGTCGGATTCTCATGTCAACCTCGAGTGCCTGGAGCAGTGTGCCCCATGACCCGCCGTCGCGTAGCGACTGGGCGGCGCGCGCTCGCTATGCGCCTACCGATTTCGTCACCCTGCTGTGGCGCGAACGCTGGTTGATGCTCGGCGTCTTCCTGGTGCTGTTCCTGCTGGGCCTGGCCTTCGCCGGCACGCTGAAGAAGACCTACACCGCCCAGTCCAGCCTCTTCGTTCGTCTGGGCCAGGAGTATGTCTACGAGCCCCGGGCCGGCGACGCCGCCCGCGGCGCCGTTCCCGACGTCGACCAGGTCATCCAGTCCGAGTCCGAGATCCTGGGCAGCGGCGAGTTGCGCGACCGAGTGATCCGCAAGGTCGGCTTCGGCAAGATCTTCCCCGGCAGCGCCACGAAATACGCCGTCGCCTCGCCCGAGGGTAAGCGCAAGCTGATGGCCGAGGGCCGCGACAGCCTGGCTCGCAACCTGAAGATCGAGACCGCCCCGGACAACTCGATCATCCGCCTGGCCTATTCCAACGAGGATCCGGAAATCGCCGAGAAGGTGCTCAACACCCTGCTCGAAGAGTACTTGATCTATCGCCGCAAGCTGTTGATCGGCTCCAGCGACAATGGGCTGGAACGGCAGCGCGACCTGTTCGCCGCCAAGCTGGCCCAGAACGACGCGGCCTATCAGGCCTTCCTGTCGGGCAACGACATCGGCGACTTCACCGCCCAGAAGACGGCCCTGACCCAACTGCAGGCCCAGGCCGAATCTCAGAAATACGCCACCGAGGCCCAGCTTCAGGATCGCATGGGCCGCCTGGCTTCGGTCCAGGGCGAACTGGCCCGCACCCCGGCCGACACTGTGCTCTATCGCGACAGCGACATGTCGGCGTCCAGCAAGCTGGCCCAGTTGAAGCTGGATCGCGAAGGCCTGCTGGCCCGCTATCGCCCCGACGCCCAACCCATCCGCGACATCGAGGCCCAGATCGCCCAGCTGGAGCAAGGCGTGGCGTCGGGCCGCACCAACGGCGACGGCGCGCGCCGCAGCGGCCCCAATCCGATCTGGCAGACCCTGCAGTCCACCCGCAACGACCTCAGCGCCGAGGTCGCGGCCCTGCAGCAGTCGCTGGTCGCCTACACCCAGCAGGTCCAGGACGTGAACCAGCGCCTGCTGCGGCTGTCGGAGCTTGAGCCGACCTTCAACCAGCTGTCGCGCGATCGCGAGGTGCTGTCGTCCAACGTCAAGGACTTCACGGTCAAGGAACAGCAGGACGAGGCCCAGCGTCAGATGTCGGCCGAGGGCAGCGACAACATCCGCATCGTCCAGCGCGCCGTAGCCCCGTCGACCGGCAAGAGCCTGAAGAAGCCGATCATCGTGCTGGCCTTCCTGTTCGCGGCCTTCACCGCCGCCTGTGTGGGCCTGGTGCGGATGCTGCTGCGGCCCGGCCTGCAGACCCCGGCCTCGGCCTCGCGCACGCTGGGCCTGCCCGTCCTGGCCACTGCCCACTACAAGCGCTGAGCCCCGGCCGTTCCGAACGGGGGCCTGGGCGCTTTCGTCGCCTTTCACGCGAACGCGTTTGGCCATTAAGGTAAACGGACTTCAACGCGCGGCGATTCGGCGAATGGTGGATTTGAACGTCGAGATGGCTGAGCTGTGGGGGAGCCTCGGCGCCCCCGCGCCCGGCCGCGCGCACGTCATCCAGTTCGTCGCCGCCCGACGCGGGGAGGGCACCTCGACCGCGGCGCGCGAATTCGCCCGCTTCGCCGCCAAGCGGGCCGGTCGCAAGACCTGGCTGATCGACCTGGATCTGGTCACCTCGCCGCAATACCAGGCCATCGCCGGCGATCCCGAGCGCTACGGCCAGATGGGCCGAGGCGCGCCGGCCTCACCTGACGGTTCGGCCTTCTTCACCGTCCAGCCGCCGGCCCCCAAGCCGGGCGGCGGTGTGTGGCCGGACGCCAAGTACCTGACCGCCCACAGCGTCGGCGGGCCGCGCTTCTGGGTGACGCGTTTCAACCGTGAAGCCCTGCGTGGCCGCCAGAAGGTGCACATCCTTCCCGGCGTCGAATACTGGGCCGCTCTTCGTCGCCACGCCGAGATCATCGTCGTCGACAGCCCCTCGGCCGACCGCTCCCAGGCCGCCCTGACCCTGGCCCAGCACATGGACCAGACGGTGCTGGTGGTCAGCGCCCAGCAGCCCGACGTGCGGCCGCCGGGCCTGCTGCGCGACGCCCTGGCCTCGTCGGGTGGACGCACAGCCGGTGTGTTCTTCAATCAGGCCTCGGTCCAGCCGCCGAAGTTCCTGAAGGCCATCCTGCCTTGAGGCTTCTGCCGTGACCCCGGCCTACGGAGCGGCCGGCGCCGCGCCGACCCGTCTGACCTTCATCCAGATCGCCCTGTGGGTGCTGCCGGTCCTGGCCTTGCTGCTCTACAGCGGCGGCTGGGAGCTGCCCCTGGTGGGCGAGACAGCCGACGCGGCCGGCTCTGCCCTGCTGCGGGTCGGCTACCTGCCGGCCTACGCCGCCGGCTTCGCCCTGATCGCCCTGCGGCCGGGCTCGACCTTTCGGGTGCTCATCCGCCAGCCGTTCCTGATCGTCCTGCTGCTGGTGGTCGCCGCCTCGATCTTCTGGTCGGTGAACCCGGACCAGACGGCCCGGCGGGGATTCGCCCTGGTCTGCACCACTTTGGGCGGGATCGCCCTGGCCGCCCGCTTCCGCTGGCCGCAGCTGGCCGAGGTGGTGGGGGCGGCCTTCGCGGTGTTGATCGTCGCCTGTTTCGTGGTGTGCCTGGCCGTCCCTCGCATCGGGGTGATGACCGAGCTGTTCCCCGGCGCCTGGCGCGGCCTGTGGCGCGAGAAGAACGGCCTGGGCGGCAACATGGCCTTCGGTTTCTGCATCCTGTCGGCCGCCGCCCTGCTGAACCCGCAACGCGCCCGGCTGTGGTGGACCTTCGCGGGGCTGGCCCTGGTGCTGGTGCTGATGTCGACCTCCAAGACCTCGCTGGTGTCGCTGATGCTGGGCGTGGCGGCGATCGGCTTCGTCTGGATCGCCCGGCGCGGCCCGGCTATGGGCGCGGCCGCCACCTGGACGGGGATCACCGGCGTCGTCCTGCTGGGCGCCTTCATCCTGTTCGCCTCGGACGTCTTCTTCGCGATCCTGGGCAAGGACGCCACCCTGACCGGACGCACCAAGATCTGGGCGGCCGTGATGCGCGAGATCGAGGACCGGCCCTGGCTGGGCTACGGCTATCAGGCGGTCTGGGGCGACAAGTCCGGCTGGGGCCCGTTCGCCTGGATCAGCAAGAACGCGGGCTTCCAGGCCCAGCACGCCCACAACAGCTGGCTGGAGCAGTGGTTGGGCCTGGGCCTGCTGGGCCTGGTCGCCTGGGGGCTGTTCTACCTGCAGGCCATGGCCCTGGCGGTGATCGCCGTCTTTCGCGACCGGGGGGCGCTCTTGGCCTTCCCGTTTCTGGTCGTCTACAGCCTGGTGGCCCTGACCGAGAGCATCGCCCTGATCTACAACGACTTTCGCTGGGTGCTGTTCGTGGCCTTCGCGGCGAAGCTGGCTTTCCCGGACCGCGAGGTCAGGGTCTGAGACTGGCTTGAGGGACACACACTCACCCCACGGTCTTGGCTAGCTTTTCACGAGCTTTGCCGTGAGTGTGTTTCCCTGCCTTCGCCCTAGAGAACACCGCCCATGCTGCTGGCCGCCCAGATCGTCACCGGGGTCGTCGCCCTGATCCACGTCTACATCGTTCTGCTGGAGACCGTGTTGTTCGAGACGCGGGGCAAGCGAGTGTTCGGCCTGACCGACGAGGCCGCCGCGATCGTCAAGCCGGCGATGTCGAACCAGGGTTGCTACAACGGCTTCCTGGTCGCGGCCCTGGCGCTGGGGCTGTTCTGGCCTGACGACGTGACGGCCAAGGCCTTCGCGTTCTTCGGCCTGGCCTGCGTGGCCGTGGCGGGCGTATGGGGCGGCCTGACCGTCAAGCGGTCGATCCTGTTGATCCAGGCCCTGCCGGCCCTGGTCGGACTGGGGCTGTGGTGGGCGGCCTAGGCGAAACCGCCGCGCGCAGCCCAGGATTCTGACGTCCTCCCCGCTCGGCGCCTGGAAATCGAGCAGGGTCGAGGTGGGCCAGCCTGGATGAACGTCCATCGCTTGGCCAACCGGTAGGCGTGGGCTTCATCAAGCGATACGCCGCCTCGACTTGAGAGAGAAGGTCATGCGCCCCATTCGTCATCTTGCCGCCGTCACGATCGCGGTCCTCGTCAGCGGAGGCGCGGCGCTCGCGCAGTCCGCGCCGCCGCCGGTCGCCGCCGCACCCCAGGTGCTGACCATCGACACGCCGATCGAAGTCGTGGCCGCCACGCCCAAGGCCAAGGCCGTTCTGGACGCCGACATCCCCGGCCTGACCGAGCATCCGCTGTTCGACAAGTTCAAGACCGACAGCCTGCGCGCGCTGGCGCCCAAGTTCGGAGGCGCGATCTCGGACAAGGACCTGGCCAAGGTGCAGGCCGATCTCGCGGCCCTGTCGGCGCCGACGACCTCGCGCTAGCTCAGGATTTCGGGGCGAGATCCGGCCGCGACGCCAGGAAGGCCGCGCGCTCCGCGTCGGTCAGGACCTTGGCGGTCTTGCGCCTCGTCACCTTCGGCGTGGGGCGGGCATAGGCGCCGGTGTCAGCGGACGATGGCTTAAGATCGGCCAGGCGTTTGATCGGCGGCTTCATCTGTTTTCCTGGATCAGCTGAGTCGAGACCCAGTGAAGACTATGCGGCGGCTCGTGACGATCCCATGACTCAAATCCTCTCCCACAATGGGGAGGGCTTTAAGCCCCGATCCGCCGCGCGCCTTCGGTCACGGTGACCACATCGAACCCGGCCAACAGCGCCCCGTCCACCAGCCGTTCCAGCGCCCCGGTCGTGCAGCCCCATTGCGACGGCTCGGGTGAGACGTCGTGGGTGTAGAGGATCAGCCAGGCGTTGCGCCGGTGGGCCTTGTCCAGCCAGTCCAGGGCCACCTGCTCGCCGTCCTCGCCTTCGATGCCGACGGCTGGGGCCTGATTGAGGTCGGCGCCGGTGGTGATCAGGCCGTGGTGCAGGGCGCGCAGCGTCTTGAAACGGCCGGCCAGGGCCGTCTTGGCCGGGCTGGCGACGTCGCCGTAGGGATAGGCGAAGCTGACGGGATCGCCTGTTCCCCAATCGGCCAGATGCCGGGCGTTCAGGTCGACGTCCGCCAGGGTCTCGGCCTGCGAGGCCTGGCCGCAGTCGAGGTGCGAGAAGGTGTGGCAGCCGATCTCGTGGCCGGCGGCGTGCAGGCGAGCGGCGTCCTCGCCGGTGGCGAAGCGGCCCATCGGCCCCTCGCGCCCCGTAAGACCGGCGGCGAAATAGTAGGTGCCGCGCAGGCCGCGTTGTTCCAGGACGTGGGCTCCGGCCTCGCAGGCGGTGGCCGGCGCGTCGTCGAAGCTGAACGACACCATCGGCCGCTCCAGCTTCACCCGGGCCGGACGCCGGTGGGCCAGGCGGATCAGCCGCCGGCGGACCTTGCCCTTCAGGCTGCGGTCGGGCTCGTAGGCGTCGACTTTCTCGAATGAGGTTTGCATCAGACGGCGTCCGAATAGAGGGCGGCGCGGTAGAGCCGCAGGGCGAAGGCGCGAAGCGGCGTCGGGGCTGCCTCGTTGAGGGCGACGGCCTTGAGCATCGGCCGCCAGACGCCGCGCAACGGCGCGAACTTCAGGGCCTTGGCGACCTTGTAGCTGGGATAGGTGCTGACCAGCTCATGGTGGCGGGCCACGACCCGGGCGAAGTTGGCCGCCGACTGTTCGTACTTGGCGGCCAGGGCCGGAGCAGTGTCGAGGCCCAGGTGGGTGGCCGAGTTGTCGATGTGCAGGATCGGATAGAACCGCGCCACGCGCATCGCCCACTCGACGTCTTCCCAGCCCCAGCCGGCGAAGCCTTCGTCGAAGTCCACGAGCTCGAATACGTCGCGGCGGACCAGGAGGTTGGAGGTGAAGACGTGCTTGGCCGGTTCCCGGGCCCGCTCCGGGGCGGGGGTGCAGTCGCTCTTCAGCGCCATGGCCCGGTGCAGGTCGTGCTCGGGGCGCCGCGGCGTCTGGTCCAGGGTGAAACCGCCGAAGGCCACCGGCACGTCGTCGGCCGCGACGGCCGCCCAGCGGGTCAGGAAGTCCTTGGGGTCGGGCAGCATGTCGCTGTCGAGGAACAGCAGGTGCCGGCCTCGGGCGTGCTGGGCGAGGCGATTGCGACCCTTGGCGCGGCCTTCGTTAGGCGACAGCACGATCAGCCGGGCTGGCAGGTTCAGCTTTTCGATGCGGGCGGCCATGCGCCGTGTCAGGTCGGCGTCGCCGCCGCCGTCGTCCAGCAGCACGATCTCGGCGTCGGCGCCGCGCTCGTCCAGGGCCTTGAGCAGGGCGCTGGGATCGTCGCGATAGGTCGGGATCAGCACCGACAGGCGCGGCGTTGCGGCGGCCCAGGCGGCGTTGTCGATGAGGGTTTCGCCAGAAAGGTCTTGGGTCGCTTCGGTCATGCGGGCTTCAATCGGCGCTGGAGAATGTCCATGGCCCGGCCGCGCAGGCCGCCGGCGTCGAGCGCCAGGACGACCAGGCCGTAGACCAGAGCGCCCACGGACGCCTTGAGAATCAGCTCGACCACGCCGCCGAAGGCCGGAACCACCAGCACGACGGCGGCCATCAGCACGCAAGCCAGGCCGGACTTGGTCAGGGCGGCCCACGGCACGGGTAGGGGACAGGCCCGGCGGCCCAGGATCGCCGCGCCGACCGCGCCGACGCCGTAGCTGGCGGCTGTCGACCACAAGGCGCCGTCCAGGCCAAAGCGCGGGATCAGGGCCAGGTTCAGGATCACGTTCACGCCGGCCGGGATCGCCATGCAGGCGATCAGCATCATCGTGCGCTTGCCCAGGGTGAAGGCCTGCAGCAGGTAGTAGGTGGTCACGCCCGACAGCCAGCCGGCCAGGGCGATCCACGGCACGACCTGTCCCGCACCGGCGCTCAGCTCTGGGCCGACCATCACCTGGGCCAGCGGGCGACCGACCAGCGCCAGGCCGACGGCGGCGGGCAGGGTCAGCAGCACCATGAAGCCGGCCTGCTCGTGGGCGGCGTCCTTCAGGGCGGGATGGCCGCCGCGTTCCAGCGCCGCGACCAGGGCCGGTCCGCCGGCCATGCCCAGCCAGATGAAGACGACGTCCAGCGTGCGCGAGCCCAGAGAATAGCCGGCGTGATAGACGCCGACCGCCTGCTCGTTGAGGAAGGCGGCCAGCAGGAAGCGGTCGGTGGTCGACAGCACCAGGGCCAGGATCAGCGACAGGGCCACCGGCAGGCCATAGGCGGCGTAGGCCTTGGCCATGGCGGGGTCATAACGCCCGCCCCTGGACCGGCGCAGGTCGGCCGGCAGCACGAACACCAGGCACAGCAGCGAGATCGCCCCCATGCCCAGCAGCGGCGCGGCGCCGCCCAAGCCAATCAGGGCGAGGATCAGGCCCAGCAGGAAACCGCCCACGGTCTGGACGATGTCGAGCAAGGCCGCGCCCGAAACCTCGCCGGCGGCGCGGCGGCGTTCCTGGGACAGCTTGGTCAGGCTCTTGACCACCACGGCGGCGAAAGCGGCGGCGATGGCGACCTTCAGCGGAGCCGAAAGAGGTGCGAAGCGCAGCACCACGGCGGCCACCACCGGGACCAGCAGGGCCAGGCCGAACCACAGACGGTAGAGGGTGGCGAAGTGGTCGGGCAGACGCCCATCAGCGTCCTGACGGGCGTGGAAGCGCGCCATCGCGGCTTCGGTCCAGGTCAGCAGGATCGTCTGGGTCAGGCTCAGGGCCGAGAAGGCCAGGGCGTAGATCCCGTACTGCTCGGGCGTCAGGACGCGCGTGAACAGGACGATGGTGAGCAGCCCCACCACGCCCTGGGCGATATTGACCGGCAGATATCCGAGTACGCCACGCCAGAACATGTCGCTTCCTCAGCGCACCGCCGACCGGTCCCCAAGCAGGCAGGGGATGGTCATGGCGATGATGTAGAGGTCCAGCCAGAACGACTGGCGTTCGATATATTCGACGTCCAGGGCGACGCGCTCCTGCACCAGCTCGGCGGTGTCGACCGGACCGCGCGAGCCGTTGATCGCCGCCCAGCCGGTGACGCCGGGCTTCATGCGGTGGCGGTGGGCGTAGCGGGCGACCAGGGTCTCGGACTCCACGTCGCCGCTCTTCATGCCGATGGCGTGGGGGCGGGGGCCAACCATCGACATCTCGCCCYTCAGCACATTGAACAACTGCGGCAGCTCGTCGAGGCTGGTCTTGCGGATGAACTTGCCGACCTTGGTGACGCGGTCGTCGTCGGCGCTGATCTGGCGGACCGCCTTGGCGTCGGCCATGTCGTGGCGCATCGAGCGGAACTTCCAGACCAGGATCGCCTCGTTGTTGAAGCCGTGGCGGCGCTGGCGGAAGAACACCGGGCCAGGGCTGTCCAGCTTGATGGCCAGGGCGACCAGCAGCATCACCGGCGTGGCGACCAGCAGGCCCAGCGATCCGATCGCCAGGTCCTGGACGCGTTTGACGATGGCGCGGCGGGCGTCGGGGGCGGCGCCCGAGAGGTCGACGAAGTGGGCCAGCGACTTGTTGCGCTGCGTCTCGCGGTTCAGATCGACGAACAGGCTGACCGGATTGGGCAGGACTTCCAGACGTTCGACCAACTGGCCGACGCGGGCCTGGGCGGTGGAGGTCACCGCGATGATCACCCGGTCGACATAGGGCATGATGCGGTGGTCGATCAGGGCGTTGGTGTCGCCCAGCACCGGCACGCCCAGGACCTGGGGCGGGGCGCGGTCGGCGCGGTCGTCGAACACGCCCAGCACGTTGACGTCGCCGGTGGCCAGGGCCGTGCGGATGAAGCGCTCGGCGTTGAGCGTCGCGCCCACGACCAYGACGTTCGGCGTCAGGCGCCCGTCGCGGCGGCCATGGTCAACGGCGCGCCACCAGGCGACGTGCAGCACGGCGGTGGCGACGGCCAGGGCGATCCCCCAGCCGGCCAGCAGGGCGGGGTCGACCCGGCCGCGCTCGAAGATCAGGGTGGCCAGCAGCACTACGACGCCGACCACCCCGAAGGCGGCCGTCACCCGCAGGGCCTGGCGGCCCAGGGTCTCGCGGCGATGGAAGGTGTAGGCCTCCAGCAGATAGAGGGCCGGCAGCAGGGCCAGGGCCCCCAGCACCAACGGCGCGAAGAGGTCGGGGGTGGGGCGGGCGATCGCGATCGCGGCGGCGGTGACGCCGGCGAAGGCCAGGCCGTCGATCACGCGGAACAGCCGCGACAGGCTTCGCACCTGCATCCGGGCTCGCGCCGGGACCAGGCGGCCGGGCCGGAAGGGTCCGCGCCGACCGACGCCTTCGGCCGCTTCGTCCTCGATTACGAGTCGCGGCGCGAGGGGTTGGGCGTCGAGCACGGCGGCGCCTTCGCGGTCTTGCGGATGTGCGATAGCGGACGACATGAAGCCCCGAGCCCTTTGTAGAACAGGGTTCACACTAGCCTCGCGGTCTGAGCTTCACGTTAACGCGGATTTTTCGCGACAGCGCGTTGTCATGCCGCCGCGAACAGGCTATCGAACCGCTCCTCTCAGGAGGAGACGTGGCCGAGAGGCTGAAGGCACCGCTTTGCTAAAGCGGCATACCCCAAAAGGGTATCGAGGGTTCGAATCCCTCCGTCTCCGCCATTTTCCACAAGTCATTTCCCCCGTCGACCAGATCAATCGCCCTGGTTGGCGACCTCGGTGACGGCCTTGGTCAAATCTTCGATGCTGTAAGGCTTGGCCACGAAGCGACCGTCGTCGGGAACCGGAGCCGACAAGCCGCGCCCCGAGGTGAGGACGAGCTGGATGGCCGGCCACCGTTCGTGAACGAGCCTAGCCAGATCCAGGCCGTCCAGGGGGCCGGGCATGTTGACGTCCGTGAACAGAACGCCGACATCGGCGCGCGTCTTGAGAATTTCCAGGGCGCTTTCGGCGCAGTCCGCCTCGATGACCTCGAACCCTGCGTCCTCAAGGCCCTGGCTTGCGACCATGCGGATAACCGGCTCGTCATCGACCAGCAGCACGACGGTGTTCTTGGGATCGCTCATGCCATCACCAACCGGCGGCGAGGTCTATGGTTCCGTGATATGTGTTCCAATAAGAAATTGATATTATTAGCGAAACCTGTGCGTCTTTCAGCGCTTGGCGTCCGTAGCTGCTTAGCCGACCCCGCGCTCAATGGCGATCTCCCGGCTGTTCGACGGCAAGCCCTCGTCCAGCTCGCTGGGCTGCCGATACTGCGCCCTCCAGCGCGCGAAATATTTCGAGCAAGGCTCGGCCGTGGCGGAACCAACCGTGCGGTTCCGAATTGCCTATCATGCTCAAGCTTCGGCTTGAGGGCCTGTCCAAGCTTGCCTTGACGCCACATTGGGCGTCTTCGTTACGCTGTGTTTGAACTCACCGGTCTCTGTCCGGTATCTGATTGGTTTGTTTGTGTAAGCGGCGGCCGTGGTCGCGCTGGAGGGGCGGCATGGCTCTGGTGAAGACGTCGACCTTGGCTTCGCGTTCGAAGAGGCGAAAATCGCCGCCCGCCGAGGCTCCGGAGGTCGCCGCCGTGAAGCGCGCGCCGGTCCGGAAGACGATTTCCCGCCGCCAGAACGCCAGCGAACGGATCGGGGCCGCGACGTTGGAGCTGGCCGGCGGTCTCGCCGAAGCCTCAAGCGCCGTCGAGGAGCTGCGGCGCGCCCTGACCCAGATCGCCAGCGGCGCTGAAGAGGCGGCGGGCGCGGCCCATGAATCGTTGGGCGCCGTCACGGCCATGAGCGCCAGCTTCGCCCAAGCCCGCGAACGAGCCGAGGCGTCACGGCAACGAACCGACGTGCTTCAAATCTTGCTGACGGAGGCGGGCGCGACCATCGACGCGTCGGTCAAGGCCGTCGGTCTCAACGCCCAGCGGCAGTTGGCCAGCGTCACCGCGATCGAGGCCCTGGAGCGTCACGCGGCGCGGATCGGTGAGATCACAAAGAGTGTCGCCGACATCGCCGACCAGACCAATCTGCTGGCGCTGAACGCCGCGATCGAGGCGGCGCGCGCCGGTGACGACGGGCGCGGATTCGCGGTGGTCGCCGACGAGGTTCGGGCCCTGGCCGAGACCTCCGAGAAGCGATCGCAGGATGTGCAGCAGCTGGCCGAGCGCATCGCCGGCTCGGTGCGCGACGCGGCGGATCGACTGCGCAACGCCGCGGCCACCGCCGAAGCCGAGGCCGCGGCGGGCGCTCGGGTCGGCGAAATCCTGGCCGCCGTGCGCCACGAGATGACGACCCTGGGTGAAGACAGCCAGATCATCCTGATTTCCGCCGTCGAAGCATCGGGCGCGGCCAACGAGGCGCGGCGCGGAGCCGAAAGCGTGTCCAGCGCCGCCGAGGAGCAGGCGGCGGCCGCCGCCCAGGCTCAACGCGCCGTGCAGCAGCAGGGCCAATCGCTGGAGCAGAGTCAGACGGCGTCCGATTCCCTGGGCGAAATGATCGAAATGCTGGTCGGCGGCGCAGCCGAGGCTGAAGCCGCCGAGGAGGCGTCCGCCGCCGCCGAAGAGCTGTCGGCCACGGTGCAGGAGCTGTCCGGCGCGGCCGGCGAAATCCTGTTGGCGATCGACCAGATCAGCCGCGGCGCCCAGCTCCAGGCGGCGGCGACCCAGCAGGCCGGCTCGGCCATGGAGGAGATCGAGAAGGCGGCCCGAGCCTCCAGCGCCAACGCGATCGCCGGCGCCGAGCGGGTCGCGACCATGCAGGTCATGCTGACCGACAGTCGCGAGGCTGTCGCGCGCCTGGCGAGCGGCGTGGCTACATCCGTCGACGAGAACGGCGCGGTTTTGGAGACGGTCGAGGAACTGGAAGAGCTGGCCGGTTCAATCGGCAAGATCGTCGACGGACTGGGACTTGTCGCCGTGCAGATCACCATGCTGGCGACGAGCGGCGCGGTGGAAGCCGCGCGGGCCGGCGAGGCGGGCCGAGGCTTCGCGGTCGTGTCGGGCGATATCCGCACCCTGGCGCGTGACGCCTCGCACAACGCCGACGCGGTCAAGGACCTGGTCTCGGGCATTGTCGCCCAGATCGCCAAGGTCCGGCGCGAGGTCGACCAGATCAACGCCGTGGCCACCGCCGAGCTCGACAAGAACCGCGCCATCGAGGCGCGGCTTGTTCAGGTCACGCTCGACACCGCCACGCTCAAGGCCGGTTCGGACGACATCGCCAAGGGGGCGGAGGACATCCTTTTGGCCAGCGCCCAGGTGCTGTCGGGGATCGGCCAGATCGCCTCGGCCGCCGAGGAGGCCAGCAGCGCCGCCGCCCAGGCCGCCGTCGCCGCCCGCCAGCAGTCGCAGAGCGCCGAGGAACTGGCCGCCGCGATCGAGGAAATCGCGCTCCTGGCCACCGAGCTGCAGCAAGCCGCGGCGGGCTAGGTGGCGTCCGTCGAGACCCGCCAGCGGCTGACGGTTCGGGCCGGCGGCGCGCGCGTGGCCATGGCCGCCGAGGGCGTCGCCGAGGTGATCCGCACGCCGCGCATCACTCGCATGCCGCACGGGCCGCCTGGCTTGCTGGGCGTCACCCATCTGCGCGGCCTGGTGCTGCCGGTGGTGTCGCTGGGCGCTCTGCTGGGTGATGAAACCCCAACCGACACCACGCGGGTCGTGGTGCTGCGCCGCGATCCGCCGATCGGCCTGGCCGTCGATTCCATCGAGGCTTTGAAAGCCTCGGAGAGCGCCGACGCCGAGGCTCAGCACGGGCGTCTTCTGCTCGACGACGCCGGCGGCGCGCGCTGGTTCGATCTCGACGCGGCTCTGCTGGACCGCTTCTCGGCCTTTCGCGCCGCGCGCCGCGCGCCCGAACGCGAGCCCGGGGCGAGTCCCTCGGTCGCCAAGGCGGCGGACCTGGCTTTCCTCGACTTTGTCCTGGCCGGGCAGAGCTACGCGCTGCCGCTCGACACTGTGGCCGAGGTGATGACGGTTCCGAAATCCATCGCCGCCTTGCCGCGCACCGAGGCGGTGCTGCTAGGGGTCTTCGAGCTGCGCGGCGTGGTCTTGCCGGTCGTCTCGCTGCGGGCTTTGTTGGGCTTGGACCAGCGTGACCCGCAGGCGGACGACCGCATCGTGATCGTCCGCATCGGAGGCCAGCGCCTGGCGCTGTTGGTCGACCGGATCAACGTCATCCGACGGGCTTCGCCCGACGCCGTGGGGCCCGCGCCCAGCTTGTTCAATCGTGCGAGCGGCGAGGCGCGGATCGACTCCGTGCTGCGGCTCCCGGACGGGCGAGGCCTGGTTTCGATCCTCGCGCCGGAACGTGTTCTCGCCGACGAAAGGGTCTCGCAGCTGCTCGCCGAGACATCCGACCAGAAGGACATGGCCATGGCCGACACGACCTTGGCGACGACGCGCGAGCGCTTCCTGGTCATCCGCCTGGGCGACGAGACCTACGGCCTGCCCATCGCCGCGGTCGATGAGGTGGTGCGCCTGCCCGAGACCCTGACCCGCCTGCCCAAGGCGCCGGCCTATGTGCAGGGTGTGATGAATCTGCGGGGCAAGGTGATCCCGGTGATCGACCAGCGGCAGCGGTTTTCGGTGTCCGGTGACGCGGTCGGCGAGGCCCGCCGCGTCGTCGTGGTCACCCTTGGCGAACTTCAAGCCGGATTCGCGGTCGACGCCGTCGCCAGGATCCTCGAGGTCGAGGCCGACGACCTGATGCCCGCGCCGGAACTATCGGGTGATGGAAGTCGTTTGTTCGACCGCGCCGCGAGGGTGGAGCGCGAGGGGGACGTCATCTTGCTCATCGATCCGCGAGCCCTGTTGGAGCACGCCGAAGCTGACCTGCTGCGGGACCTGACGGCGAAGTCGCACGCCTCGTGACCCGTCTGCTGATCGTCGACGATTCAGCTCTGATGCGCCGTGTGCTCGGCGATGTTTTCCAGAGCGAGCCGGGGTTCGAGGTCGCCTTCGCCCGCGATGGGGTCGAGGCGCTGGCGCAGGTTCACGCCTTCAAGCCGGACGTGATCACGCTCGACGTCCAGATGCCGCGCATGGACGGTCTCAGCTGCCTGGACCGGATCATGGTCGAGCGGCCCTGTCCGGTGGTGATGGTGTCGTCGCTGACGACGGAGGGCGCGGACGCCACCCTCGAAGCCCTTGAGCTTGGCGCGGTGGATTTCGTCGTCAAGCCGGACGGCGCGGTCTCGCTGTCGATCGACAGCTTCGGGCCGATTCTGATCGAGAAGGTGGTCTCGGCCGCCGCGTCGCGTGTGCGCCGGTCCCATCGTCTGACGGAGCGTCTGCGGGCGCGTCACGGCGCGATCAAGTCTTCGCCGCCGCCGCCCGTGTCGCGCGGCAAGTCGGCCGCGGCCTGGAAGCCCCAACCCGCCGGCATGCCGCCGGGCTTGGTGATCATCGGGACATCGACGGGCGGCCCTCCGGCGCTCGACGCGGTTCTGTCCGAGATTCCCGCCGACTTTCCCTGGCCGATCCTGGTGGCCCAGCACATGCCCGCCGCGTTCACGGCGTCCCTGGCTCATCGGCTGGACGGTCTATGCGCCCTGCGGGTGATCGAGGTGGCGCGGCCCACGCCGCTGGTTCCGGGCTGCGTTTATGTCGCGCGGGGCGACGCCGACATGACCGTCAGCCGACGCAGCGCTGGTCCCGTGGCGCTGTCGATCCCTTCCAGTCCTGAACATCGCTGGCATCCGAGCGTCGATCGCCTGGTCGATAGCGCGGCCGCCGCCGTGCCGCCCGAAAGCCTGGTCGGGGTGCTGATGACCGGCATGGGCAACGACGGCGCGCGTTCGATGGCCGCGTTGCGGGCGGCGGGCGGGCGGACGATCGCCGAGTCAGAGGACTCCGCCGTCGTCTGGGGCATGCCGGGCGAACTGGTGAAGCTGGGCGGCGCCGACGTCGTGGCGCCCGTGGACGCCATCGCGGGCAAGATCCGCGAAATGGTCCGGGCAGGGTGAGTCAGGCCCCAACGCCCGAACAGGCCCATTTGAGCGCCGACGACCTGAAGAAGGTCTGCGAGTTTCTGTATCGCCAGACCGGCATGCAGTTCGGCGAGAGCAAACGCTACTATATCGAGCGGCGGCTGGCCGACCGGATCGTCGCCACGCACTGTCCCGACTTCGCGGCCTATTTCAGCCAGCTGCGGGCCGATCCGGCCGAGCGCGAGACGCTGATCAACGCCTTCACGGTCAACGAGACCTACTTCTATCGAGAAGAGCATCAGCTGGCCTGCCTGAGCCGCTCGCTGTTGCCGGACTTGATCACCTCGCGTCGTCCGGGCGACAAGATCAGGATCTGGTCGGCGCCGTGCTCGACGGGCGAGGAAGCCTATTCGATCGCGATCTGGCTGCTCGAGAACTGGCGGATGGTTGACGCCTACAATGTCGAGATCGTCGGCTCGGACATCGACACGCGAGCCCTGGAGGCCGCGCACGACGGCCTGTACGGCGAACGCGCGCTGTCGCGTCTCCCGCCCGAGGTGGTCGAAGCCTATTTCGAGCCGCCTCGCCGCCATCGTCGCAAGCTGATCAACGACCTGCGCGAGTCGGTGATCTTCACCCCGGCCAATCTGGTGGATGGGCCGAGTCTGGCGGGGCAGGGGACGTTCGACGTCATTTTCTGCCGAAACGTGCTGATCTATTTCGACGACGCCTCGCGATCGACCGCCGCGAAGAACCTCTATGACCGCCTCAATCCCGGCGGCTATCTCTGCCTGGGCCACACCGAGTCCATGACCCGGATCAGCGACCGGTTCCTGGTCCGCCGGTTCGAGGACGCGGTCGTCTTCCAGCGTCCGGGAGAGGTCCCATGACCGACGACCTGATGGCGCAGTTCCTGAGTGAAGGGCGCGAACTGGTCGCCAGCGCCGAACAGGACCTGGCGAGCCTGGCGCGCCAGCCCGACGACGCTAACGCGCTGGATGGCTGCTTTCGGGCGGTCCACACCCTGAAGGGCTCGGCGGGCTTGTTCGACCTGCTGCCGATGAGCCGGATGCTGCACGCGGCCGAGGACCTGCTTGGCCTGCTGCGCGTCGAGCGCACCGGCTTGGCCGAGGATTTCGAAGCGCTGTTCAGCGTGGTGGACACCGTCGATCGCTGGCTGGACGCGCTCGACCACTCCGGCGGCCTGCCGGCCGACGCCGAGCAGGTCGGCGAGGCGGAAGCGGGACGACTTCGAGATCTGGTCGCTTCGGTCAGCGCATCGGCGGATGTCGCATCCCGAGCGACCCCGGTGACGACCTGGCGACCGCCCGAGGCTTTCCAGGGCAAGGGGGCGGTGGCGGTTCGCTATGTTCCGCGCGCCGACAGCTATTTTTCCGGCGACGACCCCATCGCCATCATGGCCGCTACGCCCGGCCTGGCGGGGTTGAAGCTATCGCCCCGCGAGCCGTGGGGCGGGCTCCAGGACTATGATCCCTATGCTTGCAACCTGGTGCTTGAAGCGGTTTCGACCGCCAGCCGGGCGGAGGTCGAGGCGGCTTTTCGCTTCGTGTCCGATCAGGTCGAGCTCGTTGATCTGACGTCGGTCGGCGCGACGCTCGCGCCCGAACGGAGCGCGCGCAAGACGCTGCGGATCGACGCCGAGCGCGTGGATCGACTCGCCGGACTGGCCGGCGATCTGGTCATCGCCAAGAACGGGCTGTCGGATCTGGCCGCCCAGGCCGAAGGACTTCCTGGCGGTCAGGCTCTGGCTCAGGCCCTGCGCGCGCGGCAAGTCCAGCTCGATCGACTGGTTGGCGATCTGCATTCGACGGTCGGCAAGGTGCGTCTCGTCGCGCTGGGACCGCTCTTCGCGCGGTTCCATCGACTGGCGCGCGAGATCGCCCGCTCGTTGGATAAGGACGTGTCGATGCAGGTGGAGGGCGGCGACGTCGAGGTCGACAAAACCATCGTCGACGGGCTGTTCGAGCCCCTGCTGCATGTCCTGCGCAACGCGATCGATCACGGGATCGAGCCCGGCGATGTTCGCTCGCGCTCCGCAAAGCCGTCTACCGCCAACATCCGGTTCACCGCCCGGGCGGCGGCGGATCAGGTCGTGATCGAGGTTCGCGACGATGGCGGTGGGATCGATCCCGCTAGGATCCGCGCCCTTGCTGTCACGCGGGGCTTGGTGACTCAAGACGCGGTCGACCGCCTGGACGACAACGCGGCGATCGATCTGATCTTCATTCCCGGTTTCTCCACGGCGGCCGAGATCAGCGCGGTGTCCGGCCGGGGCGTCGGCATGGACGTGGTGCGCGACGCGGCCGCGAAGCTCGGCGGCAAGGTGGTMGTCGAGAGCCAGAAAGGGCAGGGTACGACCGTACGGTTAGCGCTGCCGGTCACCATGGTCCTCACCAAGGTGATGGTGGTGACCTGCGGCGAGGAGCGGTACGGCCTGGCGCTGGACACGGTGGTCGAGACCGTCCGGGTGTCCGCTGATCGCATCGTTCCCGTCCGCGCGGGGCGCGCGTTCCAGCTGCGTGACACGGTGATTCCTCTGGTGTCGCTCGGCGACCTCGTGGGCGCCGCCGTGTCCGAAGCCAGATCGGCGGAAAGAGTCGTCGTTGCGCGGGCTCGGGGCGAGTTGGTCGGGTTCACGGTGGATGCGATCGTCGATCGCATGGACGCCGCCGTGCGGCCCATGACCGGATTGCTTGCCGGAGCGCCCGGGGTCATGGGCGCCACGCTGCTCGCGGACGGCGCGGTGTTGATGGTTCTCGATCCCGCGGAGCTGTTCCTGTGAGTATTTCGCGCGACGGTTCGGTCATTCGGCTGGAAGGAATCTGTCGGGTAGAAGACGCAGAGCCTCTAACGGCTCTGCTACAAGATATTTCCGACTCCACCTTGGACCTCGCAGGGTGCAAGGGTCTGCATGCGGCGGTGGTTCAGGCGATCCTGGCTTTCCGCCCAAGGGTTGTCGGGATTCCCGATGATCCTTTCCTACGAGATCGGCTCTTGCCCGCCCTGATCGGCGAGCGATCATCCGAGGCTCTAGAGATCTAGTTTTTGATGTCGCGCCGGTGCGCGGCGGTACGAGGAGAAGCAGTTCATGGGGACGACAGTTCTCATCGTCGATGACAGCAAGCTGGCCCGGATCGTCCTGGGCAAGGCCGTCGGGGCCTTGCAGCCCGAATGGACGCGTATCGAAGCCGGCAACGCCGACGAGGCCGTGGCCGCTTTCGACGCCCATGCCATCGACGTGGCGATCCTCGACTACAACATGCCCGGACGCGACGGTCTGGCCTTGGCGGAGGAATTGCGCGCACGCTTCCCCACGATGCCGATCGCCGTGGCCACCGCCAATGTTCAGGACGAGATCATCATGCGCGCGCGCGCGGCCAATGCGACCTTCATCCCCAAGCCGGTCACCGAAGAGGGCATGCGCGGCTTCCTGTCCGGCGCGGCGCTGCGGTTGAGATCGACGGCTCCATGATCCCGCAGTCGGTCCTGCTGGACGAACTGGAGCGGGACGCGCTGACCGAACTGGTCAATATCGGCGTCAGCCGCGCGGCCGCCAACCTTCGCAAGATGGTGGGCGAGCAGGTCCTGCTGTCCGTCCCATCGGTCGAGGTGGTCACCCGCGAGGGCGCCACGACGCTGATCCGCGAGCGCGAAAGCGGTGAACTGGTCGCGGTGCGTCAGGATTTCGAAGGCGTGTTTTCCGGTCGAGCTCTGCTGATCTTTCCGCAGTCCAACAGCATGGCGCTGGTGCATGCGGTGACCGGCGGCGCGCTGTCGGCGGACGACGCCGCCGACATGGAGGACGAGGCGCTGGCCGAGACCGGCAACGTGGTGCTCAACAGCTGTCTGGCGACCATGGCCAACATGCTGCAGCGACCCTTGACCATGTCCCTGCCTGAAGTCATCCGCGGCAACGGCTCGATGTTGTTCAACATGTCGCCGGACGCCTCCGACGGCGGCGTGGTGCTGTTTCTCTATATCAACTTCGCCATCAACGATCGCGACATCCGAGGCTACATCGCCATGCTGATGGACCTGCCGTCGTTGCAGGCGCTGAAGGGGCTGATCGCCGATTTCATCGAGCGGGTCGTCGGCGATGTCTGACCATGGTTGAATCTGTCATCAAACTTGGCGCTGCGCTCAGGTCATGACCGAGGCCGACGCCGCCCAACGTCACCATGAAGCGGGCCAGGCGCTTGAGGCGCTGCGCGCGCTTGCCGGGCCGTTGTTCGACGCCCTGGTGACATCGGGCGTCGCGGTCATCGTGACGGACCCTCGGCGTGAGGACGATCCGATCGTCTATGTGAACGCCGCGTTCGAAGCCCTGACGGGCTATTCGGCGCGCGAGGCGGTCGGGCGCAATTGCCGCTTCCTGCAAGACACGGCGGTCGATCGTCAGACCGTCTCCCGCATCGCCGAGGCGTTGCGGTGCGACGGAACCGTCACCGCCGACATCCTGAACCAGCGACGTGACGAATCACCATTCTGGAACCGCCTGAACATCACCACGCTGCGCGACGAGAACGGCGCGCCCGCTTATCGGTTCGCGACCCTGACGGACGTCACCGGCGAATATGCCGACGACGTCGTCGTCGAGCAGCTTCGGGTCAGTCGCCAGCGGCTGGCCGAGGCGCAGGAACGGCTTCGCGTCGCCCAGTCGATCGCCGGCGCGGCCGGCGCGTGGGAGTGGGATATCGCCGCGGGCACGCTGATCGCCGACGTGCGCTTCGCGGATCTGTACGGCTTGGATCCCATCGCGGCCGCCCAAGGCCTGCCGACCTCGGCCTTCTTCGCTCCGGTCCATGCCGATGACCGGCTGCGTCTGAAGATCGCGGTGGCCGGCGCGTTGCATGGCGCCGAGGTCTTCACGCGCGACTATCGCGTCGTCCGAAACGGCGCCGTCCACTGGGTCTCGGCGCGGGGGCGGACCTATCTCGACGTCCAGGACCGGCCTGTCCGGTTTTCGGGCGTGTTGGCCGATATCACCGATCAAAAGCGGGTCGAGGAACAGCTGCGGGTGGCTCAGACAGCCGGCGGCGTCGGCTCGTTCGAATATCTCAGCGGCTACGGCACCGCCGACGTCTCCGAGCAGTTCTGCCGACTTCTGGGCCTGCAGCCGGCGACCAGCCTTCCGGTCCGGACCATCAACGCGCTCGTGCATCGCGACGATCCGCCCGTCATCCAGGGCCGCGACGGGCAACATCCCTTCGGCCCGGCGTTCCACGAATTCCGCATCCATCGCGCCGACACCGGCGAGGAGCGCTGGCTGGCCTCACGCGGCGAGTACCGGCAGCACGGGACGGTCGGCGTCAGCTTCATCGGCGTCGTCTACGACATCACCTCGACCAAGCGCTCGGAAGAGCAGCTTCGCGTGCTCACCGAGACGCTGGAGGTTCGTGTCGCGGCGCGCACCCAGGAGCGCGATCGGGTGTGGAACCTGTCGCGGGATCTTCTGCATGTGATCGGGCCTGACGGCCTGTACCGCGCGGCCAACCCCGCCTGGAAAACCTTGCTGGGATACGACGAGGCCGATCTGGTCGGCGCGCGCGCCGGCAGTCTGGTGCACCCGGACGACCAGCAAGCCGCCATGGAGCAGTTCACCGCCTTGTCGCGCGGCGAGCCCATGGGTGATTTCGACTGCCGCATGCGCGCCAGGGACGGGACCTATCTGTGGGTCAACTGGACGGCCATGCCCGAAGGCGACGCCATCTACGGCATCGGTCGCGATGTCACGCAGCGCAAGACGCTCGAAGACCAGCTGCGTCAAAGCCAGAAGATGGAGGCCGTCGGGCAGCTGACCGGCGGTCTGGCGCACGATTTCAACAACATGCTCACCGGCATCATCGGCGGCATCGACATGGTGCGCAGGCGCGTCGCCGACGGTCGGGTCGCCGACATCGATCGTTTCCTGGATGCGGCGATGCACTCCGGACAGCGCGCGGCGGCCCTGACCCACCGTCTGCTGGCCTTCTCGCGTCGCCAGACCCTCGATAGTCGCCCGCTGGACGTCGGAGCGTTGGCGGGCTCGATGGAAGACCTGCTGCGCCGGACGCTGGGGGAACAGGTGTCGCTGCGCATCGACATCGCGCCCGACCTCTGGCTGGCCGTCGCCGACGACAATCAACTCGAAAGCGCCATCCTCAACCTTGGCATCAACGCCCGCGACGCCATGCCTGACGGCGGTGAACTGATCATCGCCGCGCGCAATGTCCATCTCACCGACCAGGAGTTGGTCAACAGCGACCACGCCGAGGCCGGCGACTACGTGGCGATCAGCGTGACCGACACCGGTACGGGCATGCCGCCCGAGGTGCTGCAGAAGGTCTTCGATCCCTTCTTCACCACCAAGCCGCTGGGCCAGGGCACCGGCCTGGGCCTATCGATGATCTATGGCTTCATCCAGCAGTCCAGGGGCCATGTCGTCATCGACAGCGAAGAGGGACGTGGCACGACGATCCAGCTCTTCCTGCCGCGTCATCGGGGCGCCATGGAGGAGGTGGCTCTCGTCGATGACGCCTTCGCGCCGACAGGTTCTGGTGAAATCGTGCTGGTCATCGAGGATGACGCCGCGGTGCGGCTGCTGGTGATGCAGGTGCTGGAGGAGCTCGGCTACAGGGGCATCGAGACCGCCGACGGTCGCCAAGCCGTGCCGATCCTCGAATCCTCTCGACACATCGACCTGCTGATCAGCGATGTGGGACTGCCGGGCCTCAATGGGCGGCAACTGGCCGAGATCGCCCGCGAGCGGCGGCCTGACCTTCCGATCCTGTTCATGACCGGCTACGCGAAACAGGCCGCCGACCAGGCCTCCTTTCTCGACGGCGGCATGGAGATCATCAGCAAGCCGTTCGCCATCGAGCATCTGGGCCGCCGCATCGGCGAAATCCTGAGGCGCAACGTCAGGTGACGACCTAGACGCCCCAGTCCCGCCGGGAGCACGGGGCGTGGTTTATAGTGAAACCAGCCCCGTCTCCGCCGTCCCCCATGCCCGTTTTGTATCGACGACCTTGATCGGCCCGCCGTCCGACGCCTAYGCAGGTGTTTTCGGCGTGGTGCTCATGAGTCCTTCTCGTCCTCCAATCCGTCCTGCGGCCGAACGCAACATCGCCTCGTACGCGGTCGACCTGGCCGCGGCGCTGGGCGCCCGGGCGGCCTTCACCCTGACGGGTGGGATGGCGATGTACCTGAACCGGGCGGTCTCGACCCACCCCGGGCTGACGGCCGTCTACAACCAGCACGAACAGGCCTGCGCGGCCGCCGCCGAGGGCTACGCCAAGGCCACGGACTATCGCGGCGCCGGCCTGGCGGTCGTCACGGCCGGTCCCGGCGTGACCAACACCATCACCAGCCTGTGCTCGGCCTATGGCGACAGCGCGCCGGTCATCGTGCTGGCCGGCCAGGTCAAGACCGCCGACATCGACGCCTTCGGCACCCGCACCCATGGGAACCAGGAGGTGCGATCGCGCGACCTGATCAGCCCCTGCGTCAAGCGCTTCACCCGGCTGACCGCCCCGGGTTTCCGCGAGGAGCTGGTCGAGACCTTCGCCGAGGCCTTCGCCGGCCGGCCGGGGCCGGTGTTCGTCGAACTGCCGCTCGACGTCCAGAACGTGGTGCTCGACTACGCGCCGGAAGACATCGAGGCGGCGGTCGCGGCGATCCGCGCCCGGGTCGCGGCGCAGGTCGGTTCCGCCGATCTGGACGCCCTGGCCGAGGCCCTGACCTGGCTGCTCGGAGGCGAGCGCCCGCTGGTGTATATCGGCAATGGTTGTCGGCTGGCCCAGGTGGAGGCGGCGGCGCGGGGCTTCATCGAGGCGCACGGCCTGCCAGCGGTGGTCTCCTGGGTGTCGATCGACCAACTGCCGACCGAGCATCCGCTGAACTTCGGAGCGCCCGGCGGGATGGCGCCGCTGTCGGCCAACCAGATCCTCTACCAAGCCGACCGGGTGCTGTTC
>NZ_JBFTZS010000010.1:0-25619 GCF_056406675.1 Caulobacter sp. P1_B12_2
GCCCTGGGCCAGGGTCTGGGTCGCTATGGTCTCGCGATTGGCCATCTGCTGGAGCTTGTTGCTGTAGGCCCAGATCTCGGCGAACTGCGTCAACCGGTCCGGCCGGCAAGAGGCCAGAGTGGCTTCCAGGGCGCGGCGATGGCCCAGGGTCAGGTAATAACCCGCATCGAGCGCCCGCAGCGCGTTCTCGAAGACCGTGTCGACCAGAGTCACCTGCGGCCGGTCATAGTCCTTCACCTGCCGGGCGCCGCTGGTGCGCTCAAACAGGTCCGCGGGCGCGCCGACCTTGTCCATGACCTCGATCAACATGCGCGGCAGAGCGCCGGCGTAGTCGAAGAAATTGCCGCCGTTGTAGTTCACGGTCTGGGAGTTTTCGATCCGGTGAACCAGGTGGTTGGCTGCGCTGTAATAGGCCGGGGCGTGGGCGTGCTTTTCCAGGAAGGCGACCACGTGCGGGTGACGCGTGTCCGAGCGCAGATAAGGCTCGGCGTCCAGAGCCCGCGCGGCCTCGGTGTTCTCGATCTGGGCGCTGATGAAGGCCAGTTGGTTGATCCCGAACGCGGCGAACAGATCGATGAAGGTGTCGAAGCGCTTGTCCGGCACGGTGTTGAGCTCGGCGTACAGCACCTCGGTCAGGTTGGCGTTGGCGGCGCGCTTGTTCACGGTGAGAAAGCTGGGCGCCTCGCGCTCGAGGATCGAGACCACGCTGGCCACGCCGCCGTCCAGCAGCACGTCGTCCGACCCGAACGTCCAGGTGTACCGGCCCTGGGCCCGCCAGGGCGCGGCGAACAGGTTGAAGAAGCCGCCCTCATCGCGCGCGTTGACCATGTAGCTCAGGCGCGGATAGCGGTCGGCCAAGGCCTGGATCATGCCGTTGGTGTCGGGACCCGAGGCGTTGTCGCTGATCAGCAGCTCGACCTTGTCCTCCAGCCCGCCCTTCAGCTGATCGGCGATGCTCTGCACCGTGAGCTGCAGCTCGGGCGCGCGCTCATAGGTCGGGATGACGATGCTGAGCACCGGTTGCTCGGCGAACGGTCGGATGTGGCTTTCGGCTAGGGCGCATTCGAGTTTGGGCATGGGCTCTATCGCTTGAGGATCAGGCCGGCGCCRCGGCGCGGGCGCGGCAGAAGGCGTGGAGGGTGTCTAGCATGTAAGCGACGTGGTCGGCGCCCAGACCGGGATAGACCCCGATCCAGAACGTCCGCTCCATGATCGCGTCGGCGACGGTCAGCTCGTCGTGGATGCGGAAGTTGCGCCCGGCCATGTAGGGCTGGCGCACCAGGTTGCCGCCGAACAGCAGGCGGGTGCCGATCCGGGCGTCTTCCAGGTGACGGGTCAGTTCGTTGCGGGTGAAGGGCGCGTCCGGCCGAACGGTGATCGGGAAGCCAAACCAGGCCGGGTCGCTGTTCGGCGTCGCCTCGGGCAGCACCAGGAAGTCCTGCAGGTCCGCGAGGCCGGCCTTGAGGGCGGCGAAGTTGCGTTTGCGCGCCGCGATAAAGCCGTCCAGGTGGTCCAGCTGCGTCACGCCGACCGAGGCCTGCATGTCGGTCATCTTCAGATTATAGCCGAGGTGACCGTAGATATATTTGTGGTCGTAGCCGCGGGGCAGGTCGCCCATCTTCCAGCCGAACCGCTTTCCGCAGGTGTTGTCCATGCCCGGCGCGCAGAAGCAGTCGCGGCCCCAGTCGCGGAATGACTCGGCTAGACGGCGCAGGAATTCGTCGTTGGTGAACACCGCCCCGCCTTCGCCGGTGGTGATGTGGTGGGCGGGGTAGAAGCTGAGGGTGGCGACGTCGCCGAACGTCCCGACCTGTCGGCCGTCATAGGTCGAGCCCAGGGCGTCGCAGCAGTCCTCGATCAGCCACAAGCCGTGGTCGTCGCAGAGCTTGCGGATGGCGGCCAGGTCGAACGGGTTGCCCAGGGTGTGGGCGGCCATGATCGCCTTGGTCTTCGGACCGATGGCGGCGGCGACCTTCTCCGGATCGAAATTGTAGGTGGTCGGCAGCATGTCGACGAACACCGGGACCAGGCCCGCGCCGAGCAGGGGGTTGACCGTGGTCGGAAACCCGGTGGCGGCGGTGATCACCTCGTCGCCGGGTTTCAGCTGACGGGCCTTCAGCTTGGGCGAGGTCAGAGCCGACAGGGCCACCAGGTTGGCGGACGAGCCGGAATTGACCGTCATGGCGAACTTGGCGCCCAGGCGCTGGGCCAGCTTGGCCTCGAAGGCGTCATTGAAGCGGCCGGTGGTCAGCCAGAAGTCCAGGGACGAGTCGACCAGGCTGCGCATGTCGGAGGCGTCATAGATCCGGCCCGACACCGGGACGGGCGAGGCGCCGGCCTCGAACGCCTTCGGCGCATGGGCCAGCGCGTGGTATTCCTCGACCAGGGCGAGGATCTTGCCGCGCAGCGCCGCGGTCTCCTCCGAAGGTTCCTGAAACGAAATGACGTGCTCTCCGATGCCCCGCCCCAGGACGGCCTTGCTGCTCCGCCTCGACGAAGACCAAGATTATCGCCGATTCGGCGCACGATCGGCGCGCCAAACTGCCGCGTTGGGCGCGGTGCGGGCTTCGCGGAAATCTCGTCGGCATTGGGCGCGTCATGACCATAGGCATTGATGAGGATTTCTGGCGGGGGCGGCGGGTCCTGCTGACCGGCCATACTGGCTTCAAGGGCGGCTGGATGAGCCTGTGGCTGGAGCGGCTGGGCGCGACCGTGCGCGGGGTGGCCTTGCCGCCGGACAGCCGGCCGAACCTGTTCGAGGCCGCCCGGATCGGCGACGGCTTGGACAGCCTGATCGGCGACGTACGCGATCCTGGCGCGATGGACGCCGCCGTGCTGGACTTCGCACCTTCCGTGGTGATCCACATGGCCGCCCAGCCCCTGGTGCGGAAATCGTATGACGACCCGCGCGAGACCTTCGCCACCAACCTCATGGGCACGGTCAACCTGCTGGACGCCGTGCGCCGGCTGCCGCGTCCGGCCACGACGCTGATCGTCACGACCGACAAGGTCTATGAGAACCTCGAAAACGGGCAGGCCTATCGCGAGGGCGATCGCCTGGGCGGACGCGACCCCTACAGCGCCAGCAAGGCCTGCGCCGAACTGGCGGTGAAGGCCTATTTCGCCTCGTACCTGGAGGCGGCGGGCGCGGCGGTGGGCGTCGCCCGGGCCGGCAATGTGATCGGCGGCGGCGACTGGTCGCGCGACCGGCTGCTGCCGGACATCCTGTCCGCCTTCGCCCGCGGCGAGGAAGCGGTCCTGCGCAATCCCGCCGCCGTGCGTCCCTGGCAGCACGTGCTGGAGCCGCTGCACGGCTACCTGCTGGCGGTTCAGGCCCTGGCGGCTCTGCCGGGCGGCGGCTTGCGCGCCTGGAACTTCGGTCCCGACGCCGATGGCGCGCGCTCGGTCGGCGCGGTGGCCCGGATCGCGGCGGACGCCTGGGGCGAGGGCGCTCGGCTGGCCGAGCGGGTCGATCCGGCCGCGCCGCACGAGGCCGGTCTGCTGACCCTGAATTCCGACCTGGCCAAGGCCGATCTGGGCTGGCGTCCGCGTCTGGACCTGGAGCAGTCCGTCGGGCTGACGACCGCCTGGTGGCGAGACGCCCTGGCCGGTCGCGATCTCCGCGCGGCGACCCTGGCGCAGATCGACGGCTACGGAGCGGTCAACGCGCCCGTCGCTTCCAGATAAGCGACCGTGTCGCCGACGATCCGCGCCAGCGGGGCCGGCCGCTCGCCGCGTCTGTACAGGGCGCTCTGATAGCGCCGAGCCTCGCCGACGTACCAGTCGCCTGGGCCTTCACCCGGTTCGGGACGGTCGATCGCCGGATCAGCCTGTCCCAAGGCGTCGCCGACCGCTCGGGCCAGCGCGCCCAGCTCGACGACTTCGGCCCCGCCGATGTCGAACGGCTCGGCCGACTGGGTCTCGTCCAGCGCCATGTCGAGGACAACCCGCGCCATCTCCGAAACGTGGACGAAGCTTCTGAACACCGGATCCGCGGCGCCGATGGCGATCCGGCCGCGCCGGGTCAGGGCCAGGATGAAGTCGCCCAGGGCATAGGCCCCGGCGTGGTTGATGAAGGGGCCGCCGAGATTGAAGATACGGGGAATCAGCACCGACCGGCCGGTCCGGCGCGCCCAGTCAGCGGTTGCGATCTCGTGGTCGAGCTTCATCGTCGCGTAGGCGCGGCGGGCCAGCGTGCCGGCATCGGGCCGGTGAACCGCCCCGGACGAGAATGCGACCAGTCGTCGCGTCTCGCCGGTCTCGGCCAAGGCCAAAATCCGGTCCAGCAGGGCGTCATTGCGCCGGCGCACCTCCGCCGGGTCGCCGCCTTCCACCCGATCGTCACCGATGATGGCGGCGTGCAGAACCAGCCAGTCGCCGGTTCCCAGGCGCGCTAACCCGTCCAGCGGCTCGATCCTGACCTGGCAATTGCCGATTTCCAGGTCGCGGGAGGATGAGCCGAACAGTCGCAGCCGGTCGGGCGGGAAGTCGGGGCAGGTGGCCAGAACCTGATCGGCCAGGGCCATGCCGACCCACCCGGAAGCACCGACGATCGCCACGCAACTGGAGGGATGCGCTAACCATGCGGCGAACTTGCACCTAGGCATTATYGCCGACTCCATTCTAGACAGGGGAACGCAATCACGGCCGTAACAGGACAGGCCGCGATAGATATACCAGCCCACGCTGGAGCCAAGAGCCCTCGCGGCGGCTTCACGCCGCGGAAGGCGACGTCCCCGACGTCGCTCGTCGTGCAACAGGACCCGGACCATGCAGACCGTCGACGCCCCGATCACCAAGGCGCTTTCCGTGGAGAACATGGCCACCGAGAGCCTGGCCTCGATCCCCTGGCCGCTGGCCAACAGTCCGTTCGTGATCGCCGAGATCGGCATCAATCACAACGGCGACCTGGACGTGGCCAAGGCGCTGATCCGAGCGGCCGCCGAGGCGGGCTGCGACGCGGTCAAGTTCCAGAAGCGGACGATCGACATCGTCTACACGGCCGAGGTGCTGGCCGCGCCGCGCCAGAGCCCCTGGGGCGAGACCCAGCGCGCCCAGAAGGAAGGCCTGGAGTTCGGCGAGGCCGAATACGACGCCATCGACGCCTATTGCCGCGAACTGGGCCTGGCCTGGTTCGCCTCGGCCTGGGACGTGCCCAGCCAGTCGTTTCTGGCCAAGTACGACCTGCCGTACAACAAGCTCGCCTCGGCGATGCTGACCCACCGCCCGCTGGTCGAGGCGGTCGCCGCCGAGGGCAAGCTGGTGTTCGCCTCCACCGGCATGTGCACGTTCGAGCAGATCGACACGGCTGTCGAGATCCTGCGCGCGGCGGCCTGTCCGTTCGTGCTGATGCATACGGTCTCGACCTATCCGACCCCGCCCGCCGACTTGAACCTGATGACGATCGACACCCTGCGCCGCCGCTATGGCGCGCCGGTCGGCTACAGCGGCCACGAGGGCTCGGTGGAGCCCAGCCTGGTGGCCGCCATGCTCGGCGCCGTGGCGATCGAGCGCCACATCACCCTGGACCGGGCGATGTACGGCTCGGACCAGTCGGCGTCGCTGGAGCCGGACGAACTGAAGGTGCTGGTCTCGCGCCTGCGCGACCTGCGCGAATGGCTGGGCGACGGCGAAAAGCGCATCACCCCTGGTGAGGCTTCGGTCGCCGAGAAGCTGCGCTACTGGTCGGGCGACGCCACCTAGGCGCCCGCCTGGGCGCCTACCAGTTCTTCCAGGGCGCGCCCTTCGCCCACAGGTCTTCGAGATAGAGCTTCTCGCGCAGCGTATCCATCGGCTGCCAGAAGCCGTCGTGGCGATAGGCCCGCAGTTGGCCGGCCTTCGCCAGGCGCTCCAGGGGCGCCTGCTCCAGCACAGTGTCGTCGCCGTCGATCAGGTCCAGCACCTTGGGCGAGAACACGAAGAAGCCGCCGTTGATCCGGCCGCTCTCGGACGAGGGCTTCTCGACGAACCGCTCGACCGTGTCGCCCTTGATCTTCAGTGCCCCGAACCGGGCCAGCGGCGTGACGGCCGTGATGGTCGCCTGGGCGCCATGCTGTTCGTGGAACCGGACCAGGGCGCCGATATCGACGTCCGACAGGCCGTCGCCATAGGTCAGGCAGAAATAGGGGCTGTTCTCGATATAGCGGCTCACCCGCTTGATCCGCCCGCCGGTCATGGTGTCGTCGCCGGTGTCGACCAGGGTGATGGTCCAGGGCTCGGAGTGGCTCTGATGCACCTCGACCTGACCGCTCGGCAGGATCGTCAGGTCGGCGTTCTGGTAGGCGTAATTGAGGAAGTACTCGCGGACCTTGTCGCCCAGATAGCCGCAGCAGATCACGAACTCATTCAGGCCGTGGGCGCTGTAGGACTTCATGATGTGCCAGATGATCGGCCGGCCGCCGATCTCCACCATCGGCTTGGGGCGGACCTGAGTCTCCTCGGCGATCCGCGTGCCCTTGCCGCCGGCGAGGATGACGACCTTGGGCTTGTTGTTCTGCGTCATGCCACCGCTTCCRAAGGGAATCCCTGAGCGACACTAGCGAAGTCGGGCGCGGGGAGCATCACCGTAGGCGGATTGTCCATTCTTCGACGCGAGATCGGTGGAAGGGCGCGGAGGCCAGATCGTCGCCAGCCGCGCGCGCCGCGCCCGCAAAAGTCATATGGACGGATCGGGAAGGCCTGCTAAGCTCCACCTATGAGTTTAAGTCAGGATTAGATCGCCTACACCGCGTAAGCTTGACCTTTCGTCAACCCGCAGCGTGAGATCGCCATGGCCGACGACGGCGCCGACGCCAATGCCAACCAGAACGATCGCACCTGGAAAAGTTATGTCGGCATCGCGCTCTTCGTGCTGGGCGCCGGGCTGCTGGGCGTCTTTTTCTATGGCGACCACCTCTCGAATTTCTGGCGCTGGCTCTCCGTCGGCGTCTTCGTGGTCGCGACCGCGGTGGCGGTGGTGTTCACCGAGTTCATCAAGCTGGGCGACAGCAGCGACAGGAAGCCCTTCGACCTCTATTCGCTCTCGCACGCCTCGGCCGGACTGGTGTTCGGCGCGTGGTTCCTGCCGTTCTGGTGGGTGCTGACCATCACCATCGCCTGGGAGCTGTTCGAAGCGTCGGTGCCAGGCTGGGGTCTGCGCGAACCGTTCTTCAATCGCGCCACGGACGTGGGGCTGGCCGTAGCCTGCTGGTTTCTGGTGACGGGACTGGGCGCGGCGCTCACCGACCCGCCCGGCAAGATTCCATGGCTGATGTCCGTCGGCAGCATCGCCTGCAAGGCGTGCGGCATGTCCTGAGACGACCGAAGAGTTTTTGCGTCCAACTGAGGGTTAGGGAGGGTGCAGTGACGGCTTATCGCGGTTTCATCGTGCTGGGGATCGGGATCGTCCTGGTCCTGCTGCCGTTCATGATCTTCGTCGCCGCCGGCTGGCCGGGCAGTCCCGACAGTTGCATGGCCACGACGCCGAACACCTGTTTTTGCGAGGCCTTCACCGCGAGCGACGTGATCGGACACGCCAACGGCGTTCGACAGCCGGTCAACACCTGGTTCAACCTCTATTCGATCCTGACCGCCGCCCTCGTGGCCCTGGTGATCTATCTGGATCGCAAGGATGGCCCGCGCGGCGAGAACGTCATGCGGTCCGACAATTTCATCGCCGACCTGTACGTCTTCGCGGTGCTGTTCCTGGGGTTGGGCAGCATGTGGTTCCACGCCTCGATCATCGGCTGGGCGGGGAATTTCGACGGTCTGTCGATGTACGTCTACGCGGCCTTCCTGGTGTTCTACACCCTGCGGCGGCTGGTCCCGGCCGACTGGGTGTTCTGGGTCTTCTACCCGATCACGGTCGTGGTGTTCGTGGTCATCCACGCCATCTGGCAGTGGGAGTTCAAGTCCCTGATCCTGATCATCACCCTCGTGGCGGCCTATCTGGCGCTCGAGATCGTCGCCTGCGTGCGAGAGGGCAAGCCCTGGCAAGGGCGATGGAACACCATCCTGCTCTGGTGGCTGGCCGTGGGGTGCATCATCGCCGCGACGATCTTCTGGGCGCTGTCCCAGACCGGCGGACCGATGTGCGATCCGAACGCCTTCTTCCAGCCGCACGGGATGCTCTGGCACCCATTGGCCGGGGCCATGGCGGTGCTGCTCTACTTCTACTGGCGAGAGGAGAACCGGGGCTGACGAGCCGTTCGCCGGGCGCGCCCGCGCACGGGTTCCGGCATAGCGCGGTCGCTCGTCCTTCGTGATCTGGAGGCCTTGGCGGGGCGTGGCGCCTGATCCGGCGGCGTTCGCAGGGCAGGGTGCCGGTTGAGTGGCCGCCGACCCCGTCACGGCAGCGGTATCCCGGCCTAGGTGACGCTTCTCTGCAACTATTACGTTTATTTCTAGTTTTCTGGCTATGTAGTAACAGGTAAAGTTTTATTGCCATTCATAAATATACAAATTCAAAAGTTCAAAACTAGCTCCGTAAGTTTCGGCAAAACCCGCTTTGATTTCGTGGAAAAATAGCTGTCTATGGCAAAAAGTGCCATTTATTGGGCCAAATTTACTGCAAACTATTGGCGCAAAATCTTCAATTGGAGGCTTTGCAACCTGATTAAATGCGTGCGTTAGAGGCAATAAACGAAAGAAGACGTATTCGGAAAACGATGAAATCCGAGCTTTTCATTTGTTAAAATTCGGACTTAGATGATTGGACGTCTTTGGGTTGTACCCGGGGGGAGCGGTCAGAAAATGCTTGAGGGGCTGGAGGAAACGACGCGCGACTTGATCGGCTGGACCCAGGAGGTCCTGCCGGGTCGAACCGTCGTCGCCCGGTCCCTGAGCGATCGCGACTGCGGGGAGGGGATCGATCTTCGCCTGGTCGGCCTGGCCCCGCACGCGACGCCCCGGGCGGCGTCGCCGCCGCTGAGCCTGATCGTCGACTACCTGCTCACCGTCCGCGCGGCCGACCCGATCATCGAACAGACGGACGCCATGGCGCTGCTGTTCGCGGCGATGGAGCACGACGAGACCGAGGTGGTCCTGGACCGCGACGCGCTGAAGCTCTGCGCCGACCTGGATCTGCCGCCGGGGCCCGGCTTCGTGCTGCGGGCCACGGTTTCGATCGCCCGGCAGCGCCCGGCGGAGCGGGCGGCGCTGGTTCGTTTTCCGCTCAACATCAACGCGGGCGAGCTCGGCGTTCTGCAGGGCTCGGTCCTGGGGCCCGGCGACACGCCGATCGCCGACGCCGTGGTGCGCGTCGAGGGCGTGGACCGCACGGCCCGGACCGACGCGCACGGCCGCTTTCGCCTCCGTGGCCCCGTCGGCGCCAAGAACAAGCCTGTTCGTCTGAATGTTCGAGCCCGTGGGGTCGAGATCGACAGTGAGGTCGAGACCGGAAGCCCCGTGATCCTTCGTCTACCGCTGGAGATTTGACATGCCGTCCTATTTGAGCCCCGGCGTCTACGTCGAGGAGATCGACTCTGGAACACGCCCGATCGAGGCGGTGGGAACCTCGACCGCCGGGTTCGTGGGGACCGCCCCGAACCCCGACGCCTTCCTCGACGAGGCCGTGGCGATCAACAACTGGAGCGAGTTCCGGCGACGCTACGTGCGCGACGGCGACAAGGGCACCGACCTCGCCAACGCCGTCTACGGCTTCTTCCTGAACGGCGGCTCGCGCTGCTACGTCGTCAACATCAAGGCCGACGGGGCCATCGCCGGCAAGGGGCGCGGTCTCGACGCCCTGGCGGCCATCGACGAGATCGCCATCATCGCCGCCCCCGGGCGCACCGACCCCGCTTCGCACGGCGCCCTGCTGGACGCGGCGGAGTCGCTGAAGGACCGGGTGGCGATCCTGGACGCCCCGGCGCGCGTCGACGACGTCGAGGTCCTGACTCGCGCGGCCGACGGCAGCGCCGCGCCGCCCGCCACGCCCGCCGAGGGCGAGACGGCCTCGCCGCCCGCCCGAGGCCGAGGCCCCAAGCCGGGTCTTCGTCCCCGCGACTCCGACGGCGGCTACGGCGCCTGCTACTTCCCCTGGCTGAAGGGCCGGGACGCGGTCGATCCGGACGCCCTGGCCCAGATCCCGCCCTCGGGCCACATGGCCGGCATCTACGCCCGCACCGACAGCGAGCGCGGCGTGCACAAGGCCCCGGCCAACGTCACGATCCGCGGGGCCGAGGGGCTGACCTACATGCTGTCGCGGGCCGAGCAGGACGTGCTCAACCCAGTCGGCATCAACTGCATCCGCTTCTTCACCCGCGAAGGCGTTCGCGTCTGGGGCGCCCGGACCTTGGCCCCCAGCGCCAGCAACTGGCGCTATCTGAACGTCCGCCGGCTGTTCAACATGATCGAGGAGTCGATCGCCATCAGCACCCGCTGGGTCGTGTTCGAACCCAACGCCGGTCCGCTGTGGAAGGACATCCAGCGCGACGTCGGCGCCTTCCTGACCCTGCTCTGGCGCCAGGGCGCCCTGGCCGGATCCCGGCCCGAGGACGCCTTCTTCGTCAAGTGCGACGCCGAGACCAACCCGCCCGAGGTGGTCGACGCCGGCCAGGTGGTGGTGGTCATCGGCATCGCGCCGGTGAAGCCCGCCGAGTTCGTCATCTTCCGCATCGGCCAGACGGCGGTCGGATCCACCGTCGAAACCGCCTGACCCCAAACCTTAGAGAGGATCCGTCATGGCCAAGCCAGAAGAAGCAGCGGCGGCGCCCAAGGTTGGCGCTCTGCCCGACGTCTATCGCAACTACAACTTCATGCTCTCGTCCCGCGAGATGGGCGATGTCCGGTTCACCGAGTGCTTCGGCCTGGGCGTGCGGATCCATCCCATCCGCTACCGCGAGTCCGGCAGCGGCCAGATCGTCCGCACCCTGCCGGGCCCCGTCGAATACGCCGAGGTCACGCTGCGCTATGGTCTGACCAAGACCCCGGCGCTGTGGGATTGGCTGAAGGAGGTCCTGGCCGGCGGGACGCCGCGTCGCAACATCTCGATCGCGATGATGGACGTGAAGGGCACCGCCGAGGTCCTGCGCTGGAACCTCGACAACGCCTGGCCCTGCGAGTGGAGCGGCGTGTCGTTCGACGCCCTGGGTCGCGAAGTCGCGATCGAGGAACTCAAGCTTTCCTTCGACACCCTGACCCGAGCGTAAGCCATGGCCCTCCGCCGCCTGTTGTCGGGTTGGCTGATCGCCATGGCCGCCTTGGCGCGCTCCTTGGCCCAGGCCCTGGAGCGCGCCTCCGAGGACCGATCCGCGCCGGCGATGGACCCGGTCATGGCGGCCCTGTCCGAACGCTATCCAGGCGCGCCGGCCCATTGGCTGGCGCACGTGGCCGAGCSGACGTCGCAGCTGGCGGACGCGGGCGAGGCGCCGTTGTCGCTGACCAGCGATCCGACGGCCTGGCCGCCCGCCCGGCCGGGCGGGCTGACGCCGTTGCTCGCGACACCGGCGGCGACGGAGCGCGCGCCGGTCGTAAGCGAGCCGGTTCCGGACCGTCCGACGCCGCGCCGTGAGACCGCCGTCCCGACCCTGGCCGCCTTGCGTGACCGCTCGTCCGAGGTCTGGAGCCGGCCCGACGTCGAGCCGAGGCGACGGCCCCGGCCCGTGTTCACGTCGGTGGCGTCGCCGCCGACGTCGGAGCGCCCGGCGGCGACGCTGGAGTCTGCCTCGACGCCGCGTCGGCCGCGCTCGCCGCTGACCCTCGTCGACGCGCCGCCCCAAGCCGCCCCGAGCGCGCCGGAACTGGATAGGCCCGTGCCCGACGCATCGGCGTCCAAGGCGTCCCCACGCGAGGCGACCTGGTCCGAGGCCCCGCCATCGCGCGCGGCACCCGGCGTGGCGAAAGATGTCCAGCCTGAGGCCGATAAGCCGCCCGAAAAACCGCGGGCCGTTCCCGTTTTCACGCAGACGCGATCGAAGGACAGCGTCCCGTCGGAAACATTCGTCGATCAGTTCAAAGCGCCGCCGCCCGTTCGCCGCCAACGGTCTTGGTTCTTCGCGAAATCCACACCCGGCAGACGATCCCTTGAACTCTCGACCGCTCCTGGTCGGTCCGCAAGCGGCGATACGGCGGTGGAAACACCTGCCAGCGCCCCTGTGTCGGCAGCCCGCGCGGCCGTTCAGGTCTCGACATCGGACCACCAAACCGTCTCGCCGGACCAGACAGGGCGTGATGAGGTCAGGCCGGCCCAGACGCCGTCGGCCCCACGACGTTCGATCTTTCAGGCCCTCGCCGGGCTGCGCGCCAAGCCCCGTCCGCGTACTGACCGCTTCCAGGCCTCCGAGCCTGCCGTAGCGAGGACGCCGCCGACGGCCGTTCAGTCCGCGCCGGATCCAGGACCTCGGCGACGCGGGCCGTCCTTCACGCCCTCGCGCGCGCCTGTTTCGGCCGCCGTCACGCCGGCCTTCTCGCCCACGGATCAGGCGGTGGATCGAGACGCGCCGCCGAACCGGGTCAAGGTCGATACGGCTCCGCAGGCCGCCCGCCGGATCGTTCGCGGCGCGTTCGGCGTGTCCACCTCGGAAAGCGGAACCCGCGCCCCGGGCGGCCGACCCACCTTCTCCTCGCCGCGTCCGTCCCCATCGCGCACCGCCGCTCGCCAACCCGCCGGTTCGCCGTCGGATGACCGCTGGCCGTCGCTGCCGCCGTCGACCTTCGCGCTACCGGCCGGCGTCGAGGCCTTGCCGCCGCGATGGGATCAGCTGGCGCGTGAACAGGAGGAGGGCCGATGGAGCGTGTAGCCTTCCTTCTGGAGCGGTCGGGCGAGCGGATCTCCTGCCTGCTCAATCCTGAAAACCTGGAGTCGCGGCGCACCGCCGGCGTGCGGACGCGGCTGGCCGGCGGCGGCTTCCTGACCGGCGTGGCCCGGTCGGAGGACCCGCTGATCGCCACGGGCGGCGGGGTCACCGAATACGATCTGAACCTGCTGTTCGACGTCGAGATCGCCCGCGAGGGCCGCCCGGCGACCACGCCGGAATACGGCCAGGGTCCGGCCGAGGACGACGACGTCCGCGCCCTGACCCGCCCGCTGTGGGACCTGACCGAGAACGCCGTCGCGGCCGACGGTTTCGCCGCGCCGCCCACTGTGCGGTTCATCTGGGGCAAGTCCTGGAACATCCCCAGCGTCGTGCTGCACGTGTCCGAGCGCCTGGAGCGGTTCAATGCCGACGGGGCGCCGCGCCGCTCGTGGCTCAGCCTGCGCCTGCGCCGGGTCGAGGACTCCGAGCCCCGGCCCGCGCCCAGTCGACCCGTGACGCCGCAATTCGAGGCGCCGTCCGATCTCGACGGGGGATCCGTGGACCAGTTCCCGGCCGTCGACATGCCGGTCGACAACGAGGGCCTGCCGCTGAAGCGGTTCGATCAGGTGGCCGACGACGGCTACGGCGACCCGACCCTGTGGGCTGATGTGGCCGCCTACAATGGTGTGGACGATCCGCTGAACGTCCCCGAGGGCACGACCATCGTGCTGCCCTCCCTGACGATCCTGCTCGAGGCGCGCGCGTGACCTCCATCTTCGCCAATCGCCCCTTGCGGGCCCGCCTGGACGGCGCGCCGCTGGACCCCGTCCTGGGACGCTACGCGGTCTCGGCCTTCGTGCGCCAGACCCTCAATGCGCCGGCCCTGGCCGAACTGGTCTTCGCCGACCCGCCCGCCGAAACGCTGACCGCCTTGCGCCTCGGCGCCGGCCTGGCCTTCTCGGTCGACGGCTCCGGCGACCTTTTCGATGGCGAGATCACGGCCGTAGAGTATCAGCAGGACGCCGCCCAAGGCCGCGTCGTGCGGCTGCGGGCCCTGGACAAGCTGCACAGGGCGCGGCTGCGCCAGCGGGCTCGGGCCCTGACCGACATGACGGTGGCCGACCTGGCGGGCCAGATGGCGGCCGACCTGGGCCTGACCTTCAGCTGCGCCGAACATCCGCCGACCCGGGCGCTGATCGTCCAGCACGACCAGAACGACTTCGACTTCGTGGTCGATCTGGCCCGCGACGCCGGCCTCTATCTGGTGCTGGACGCCGGCGAGCTGCGGTTGATCAGCCTGGCCGGCGACGGCGAGCCGATCCCGCTGCGGATGCGCCGCGAGATCATCCAGGCCCGCGCCATCACGGGCGCCGACTCGCTGCGGCCGTGGACGGGCGCCCAGTCCTGGGATCCCTCGCGCGCCGTCTCGGCCAACGCCCGGGCCGGCTTGGCCCGCCAGGACGCCGAGGAGTTTCGCGACGGCGGACTGACGGCCTTTCCGGACATGGGCGGACGCACGCTGTTCAACCGCCTGGCCGCCGACGCCGCCGAGGCCGAGAGCCTGGCCCAGGCCGATCTGGACCGGGCGGTGGCGCGCGCCGTGCTGCTGGAGGCGACGGTCGAGGGCGACACCCACCTGCGCCCGGGCCGGCCGGTGAACCTGGAGGGCGTCGGCGACCTGGTCGATGGCCGCTGCGTGGTGACGCGCGCCCTGCATCGGTTCGAGGAGGCCCGCGGCTACGTGGTCGAGATCTCGAACGAGCCGCCGGCCCGGCCCGACCGCGCCCGCGCGCCGGCCTTCACCCTGGGAAAGGTGACCGACGCCGACGATCCCGACGGCCTGGCCCGGGTGCGGACCCGGCTGCCCGTGCTGGGCGACGTCGAGACCGGCTGGATGTCGGTGCTGCTGCTGGGGGCGGGCGCAGACAAGGGCGTGGCGATCCTGCCGGAGCCGAATGACGACGTGCTGGTGCTGTTTCCGGACGGCGATCCCGCACGGGGCATCGTCCTGGGCGGCCTCTACGGCGAGCGGACGGCGCCGGGACCGCGCGGCGCCGGGACGGCGGGCGCCCGGGCCTTCACCGTCCGCACGCCGGGCGGCCAGGTCCTGACCCTGGACAGCGTCGACGCCTTGGCGCGGCTGGAGACCCGCGCGGGCGGGCTGCTCGAGTTCGGCCCCAACGGCTCGCGCCTGCGGGCCAGCGGCGACCTGATCATCGAGGCCCCGGGCCGCCGGTTGACGATCCGCGCCGCCGCCGTCGCGTTCGAGGAGGGCTAAAGCATGCTGTGGCTGACGCAGGACGCGACGCTGGTTTGCGACCATGGCGGCCGGGTGGGCATCGCCACGACCCAGACCCTGGTGCGCATCAAGAGCCGGCTGGCGCTGGTGAACCCCAATCCGCAGTCCCGGCCGATCTCGGCCTGTCCGAACGCCAATCCGGTCATCGGCCTGCGGCCCTGCCTGACGACCCTGGCCGTCAAGGAAGGCTACTCGACCTTCGTCACCATCGGTGGCCGGGCGGTGTGCCTGGACACGGTCACCGGACTTACCGACGGATCGCCGCCGGGGACGGTCAACTATCGCGTGGTCGATCCCGGCCAACGCCTCGTGGCGGCCGGGAGTTGAGCATGAAGACCGTTCGGGGAATTCGGTTCGAAGGCGCGGAGCTGGGCGGAGCGACGTCCGAGCTGCGGCGGCCGGCGGGATTGATCCTGTCGCCGGCAGGGCGGTTGGCGGACGTCAGCGGCCATGACGCCGTGCGCCAGGCGATCATCCTGCTGCTGACCACCATTCCCGGCGAGCGGGTCATGCGGCCCGGCTACGGCTGTCCGCTGCACCGACTGATGTTCGCACCCAACGACGCCACGACCGCCGGCCTGGCTATTCACTATGTGCGCCAGTCGCTCAAGCGCTGGGAGCCGAGGATCGAGATCGTGCGGCTGGACGCCGGCGTCGATCCCGCCGCGCCCAGCCAGTTGAACGTCTCGTTGGACTACCGGGTGCGCAGCAGCAACCAGCCGGGTCAGCTGCAGTTCGGCCTCGACCTGCGCGGGGAGGCCGCCTGATGCCGTTGCCGACCCCCAAGCTGGACGACCGGACATTCGCCGAACTGATGGCCGACGCCGTCAAGGTCATCGACCGCTCGTGCCCGGAATGGACCGACCGCAATCCCAGCGACCCGGGCATCACCCTGCTGGAGACCTTCGCCTACCTGACCGACACCATGCTGTACCGGCTCAATCGCGTGCCGGAAAAGCTGTATGTCAGCCTGCTGAACCTGGTCGGGGCTCAGGTCCATCCGCCCGCCGCCGCGGCCGTGGACCTGACCTTCACCCGCACCGCCGGCAATGCGCGGGTCACCATCCCGGCCGGCACGCGCATCGCCACCAGCGACGGCTCGGTGACCTTCGTGGTCACTCAGGCCGCGGTCATGGCGGCCGACCAGAAGAGCGTCGTGGCGTCGGCCCTTCATTGCGACCTGACCGAAGCCGAGGCGATCGGAACGGGGACGGGCGCCCCCGGCCAGAGCGTGCAGGTGAAGCGGCCGCCGATCATCGCCCCCTCCGTCGACGGGCTGGACCTGATCGTCGGCGTCGAGGCCGATAGCGCGGAGCTGGCCGACGGCGCGGTGTCGCGCACCCTGGGCGACAAGAGCTATCGGATCTGGCGGGAAGTGGTCAGCTTCGCCGACGCCGCCCCGACTGACTGCGTCTACCGCGTCGACCGCGCCATGGGCCGTATCCAGTTCGCGCCGGCCATCGCCGGCGAGGGATCGACGCCGTTGTCGACCGTCCCGGCCCTGGGGCGCGACATCCGGGCCTGGTATCGCGGCGGCGGGGGCCGGGCCGGCAATGTGGTGATCGGCGCCCTGAGCGTCTTCAAGACGCCGATCCCCGATCTGACGGTGACCAACCTGGCGGCCGCCGCCGGCGGCGCCGAGGCCGAGAGCATCCAGGCCGCGATGCGCCGCGGCCCGCTCGAACTGACCTCGATGCGCTCGGCGGTCACGGCGCGGGACTTCGAGCGCCTGGCGGTCGCGGATCGCTCGGTGGCGCGGGCCAAGGCCTATGCTCAATCCCAGGTCTGGGCCCACGCGCCGCCGGGGGTGGTCGAGATCCTGCTGGTGCCGGACGTCGACCTCAGCAAACTTCCCGACGGCGCCGTCACGGCCCAGGCGGTGATCGACCAGCGCACCGAGGCCGTCAGGGCGCGCGTTCAGAGCGCTCTGGACAAACGGCGGCCGCTCGGCGTGCAGACCTCGGTGGACTGGGCCAAGGTGCGCCCCGTTTCGGTGACGGCGCGCGTGGTGGTCAGCCGCGAGGAGGATGCGCCGGCGGTCGAGGCCCGGCTTCGCGTCCGGCTCAACAAGCTGTTCTCGCCGCTGCGCGACGAGCCCTTCGGCCAGGTCCTGCGGGCCTCCGACGTCTATGAGGCCATGTCGGCCGACCCCAGCGTGCGCTATGCCGACCAGCTTCGCCTGACCATCGGCGAGGCGCCCGACCGCGACGTGTCGGACCTGCTGCGCGACCCGCACCAGGCGCGCACCTGGTTCGCCGCCACCAACCAGGGCCTGCACCGCAGCCTCGACGACGGCAACACCTGGTCGGTGGTCTTCAAGGCCGATGGCGACCGTCCGCTGTTCGTGCGTCGCCACCGCGACCGGCCGGGCCTGGTCGCGCTGGGCGTGGTCCGCAAGGCCGGCGGCGCCATCCATGTGTCGCGCGACTGCGGCGAGACCTGGAAGACCGAGGCGGCGGTGTTCAACAGCGAGGTGTCCGACGCCGACTGGCTGGACCGCGAAGGCTCGCCGTTGCTGCTGATCGCCACGGCCGAGGGCCTGCGCCAACTCAAGCCGTTCGGCGACGCCGGGCCGGCGCCCGTCGTCGTCGACAAGGCTCGTGACACCAAGGGCTTCTACGCCGTGACGACCTCGGTGTCGTCGGCCGGGGTGGTCCAGGTCGCGGTGGCCGCGCGGGTCAAGGGCGGGGTCTATCTGTCCGCCCTCGGCGGAGTGTCCGACAGTTTCCATGCGATCGGCCTGTCGGGCCAGGACATCCGCAGCCTGTCGGTCCAGCGCTTCAACGCCCGGGACTTCCTCTGGGCCGCGGCCGCGGCCGAGGCCGGCCAGCAGGGCGTCGGCGCCTTCAGGGTGGAGCTGCGCTCGGGCGGGGCCGACGACCCGGAAGGCTTCAAGCCGTTCAATGTGGGTTGGCAGGGCGGGTCCTGCGAAGGCCTGGCCTTCGCCGACCAATGGGTGTTCGCCGGCTCCAACCGCGGCGGTGTTCTGGCGCTGGACACCACGGTCGCGGCGCCGGCCTGGCGGGCGACGCCCCTCGACGCCGGCCTGAAGGTCCGAGACGCCGAGCGGTTGCTGCAGGTGGTGTCCTGCGTGGCGGCCGCCCCCGTGCCCGGCGCCGCGCCGCTGGTGTTCGCCGGCGGACCCGTGGGCGTCTATCGTAGCGACGACGGCGCCCAGCATTTCGCGACCAGCTCGGCCACGGTCTTCACCGACCGGATCCCGTTGCCGCCCAACTGGCTCTATTGCGCCGATCAGCACCACCTCACGGTGGTGATCGACGACGACCGGGGGGGCTGACGATGGATCGCGCCCGCATCGCCCGCCTTCTGCCGGAAACCTATCAGTCGGCCATCCCGCCCGAGAAACCGCCGGTCGACCCCGCCGTCGTCACGCCGAAAAAGCCCCTGGCCGCCGTGCTGGAGGTGATGGAGGTGCTGCAGGCGCCGGCCGAGAACGCCTTGGCGACCCTCGACGCCCACATCGATCCGCTGCGCGCGCCGCCGGCCTTCGCCCTGATGCTGGCGCGCTGGCTGGACCTGGACCGCTATCTCGACTGGGCCGGCGGCCGACCGGGCGAAGGCGCGCCGCGCTACGCCGCGGGGCTGGGCCGGTTGCGGCTGCTGTGCCTGGAGGCGGCCGAACTGACGCGCTGGCGCGGCACCCGCCGGACCCTCGAGCGCATCCTGACCGTGGCCACCGGGGTGTCCGGCTACGCGGTTGAGGAGAACCCGCCGGGGCCCAAGGGCGTCGCCCGAAGCTTCCATCTGCGCGTCGTCGCCCCGGCGGCCGCGCGGCCCCTGGCCGACTTAGTGCGTCGGATCGTCGACGAAGAGCGTCCCGCCTACACCACCTACGAAATCGAATTTTCAGCAGCCTGATCGCGAGCACGAGGACCAACACCCATGCCGAGTTTCGAGATTCCGGACGGCCCCACGACCGTAGCCCTGAAGACGGAGGCCGGATTCCACAAGGGAAACGCCGTGTTCGGCGTCACCAACAAGACCGGGGAGGGATTGACCGCTCGGTTCAGCGTGCAGGTGCAGGGCAACGGCAAGGCCGAATGGTATTCGATCCAGGGCGAGCCCGAGCGGCCTGTCGCTTCCGGCGAGACCCAGACGGTCACGGTGGTGGCGAAGATTCCCGCCACGGCGCCGGCGGGGGAGCATCGGATCAAGCTGCGGGCGACCAACGTCAATGATCCCGACAACGACAGCACCGAAAGCGCGGTCTCGACGGTCAAGATCCCGGCCGTCGTCAAGCCGCCGGTCAAGAAGAAGCCGTTCCCCTGGTGGATCATCGCGGTGGCCGCGGGCGTGCTGGTTCTGGTGATCGGCGTGATCATCGCCGTCGTCGTGATGGGCGGCGGTCCGAAGGTTCCGAAGGTCATCGGGCTGGACTATCCGGCCGCCGTCGCCGCCCTGAAGGAGAAGGGCTACGAGGCCGAGCCACAGATCAACGAGGCCGCGCCCGACAAGCCGCAGGGCAAGGTCTTCAAGCAGGATCCCGACGGCGGAAAGAAGGCCGACCCCAAGACGGTCAAGGTCAAGCTGACGGTCGCGGGCGTGCCGACGGTGGCCGTGCCGAGCGTGACCGGGCTGGACTATCCGACCGCTGTCGCCCTTCTGGAAAAGAGCGGCTTCAAGGTCGGTCCGGCGGCCGAGGAGGTCACCAGCGACAAGGGCGTGGGCCTGGTGTTCAGGCAGGATCCCGCGGCTAACGACCAGGCCGACCCGGCGACGGCGGAGGTCAAGTTGACCGTGGCCGTCGGCGAGACGGTGGCGGTGCCCGCCGTCGCCGGCAAGCCGTTGGTGGCCGCCCAGGCGCTGCTGGAGGATCGCGGCTTCACCGTCGTCTCCGTGGTTGGAAAGGCCTCGGGCCAGCAGCCGGACGCCGTTCTGGTTCAGGAACCGGCCGGCGACGCCAAGGCGCCCAAGGGCAGCGTCGTGACGCTGACCGTCGACCCGGGCGTGGTCGTGCCCAATCTGCTCAGCCCGCAGATCGGCGGGATCGCGGGCATCCAGACGCTCAAGAACGCAGGCGTCGACGTCGGATCTATCGGCTCCAGCTGCGCCGGGACGCCCAGTATGATCGTCGCCCAGAGCATCGAGCCCAAGACCAGGGTCGCCCTGGGCGCCAGGGTGAACATCACGATCGCGAGCGAGACCTCCAACATCGCGCGCTGCCGTTTGGTCGTGGATACGAGGGTCCTGAGCTACAGCAACGAGATGAGATCGGTGAAAACGCTCGCGCCGACGACCATGAGGATCCAGCCGAAATGACGACGTATCGCGGCGCGAGCGCGGGGCTTGCGCCGCCTTGACGGACACGAGGATCAAGACATGCCGAGTTTCGAGATTCCGGACGGACCGACGACCGTCGCTCTGAAGAAGGAGGGCGCCTTCCACACCGGCAGCGCCGCCTTCGGCGTCACCAACAAGACGGGGGAGGGCCTGACCGCGCGTTTCAGCGTTCAGATCCAGGGTGACGGCAAGGCCGAGTGGTACCAGGTCCAGGGGGAGCCGGAACGGCCGGTCGCGGCGGGTGAAAACCAGACCGTGACCGTGGTCGCCAAGATCCCGGCCGCGACGCGGCCGGGCCAGCACCGGATCAAGCTGCGGGCGATCAATATCAACGATCCCGATAACGACAGCACCGACAGCACGGCGGCGACGGTCACCGTCCCCGCCGTGGGTCCGCCGCCGCCCAAGAAGCCGTTTCCCTGGTGGATCGTCGCGGTGGCCGCCGGCGTGCTCGTCCTGGTGATCGGCGTGATCATCGCCGTCGTGGTGATGAGCGGCGGATCCAAGGCGCCAAGCGTGGTCGGCCAACCCTATGCCGAGGCTGTGAAGGTGCTCGAAAAGGCCGGCTATAAGACGGTCAAGCGGGCTGACAGGCAGACCGGCGAGACGCCGCCGGAAACCGTTCTGGACCAGACGCCCGCCGCCGGGGCCAAGGCCAAGAAGACCGATCCGTTCCTGCTGACGGTCGCCGCGCCCTTGCCGGTGGTCGTGCCGGAAGAGCCCAAGGACGAGCCGCCGATCGAGGAACCGGCCGAGGCCAATTGCGACCCGGCGGTCGGCGCCTGCATCGAGGGCTTCGTCTGGCGCGCCGCCGGTCCCAACGACCGGGTCTGCGTCACGCCGGAATCCCGCTATCTGGCCGCCCTGGAGAACAACCAGGCCGGCGCCCGCCGCAATCCCTACGGCGGTCCCTATGGTCCGGACACCTGCCTGCAAGGCTATGTCTGGCGTGACGGCTTCGCCAACGACCACGTCTGCGTGACGGTCGAGCGGCGCACCATCGCCGCCCGGGAGAACGCGGCCGGTCCATCCCGCTATCGAGCCTGCCGACCGAAGATCCTCATTCCTCGACCGACCCGTCCGAGGATCGCGCTGCCCGCGGGCTAGGCGTCAAACCCAACGGGTCCGCTGGTCGGCGGGCCCGGCAAGGAGTGCAAGACCGTGGAGCGGATTTTCTCTCTGGAAGCCATCCTGGGGTCGCTGGCGTTCGGCGTCGCCGGGGCCTTGGTGGCGCTGATCGTAAGGCTCGCGGAGGGCGACGGCTCGTCGTCGCTCTGGCGGGCGCTCGAGACCTTTCTCACCGCGACGTTCGGCGCCTTTCTGGCGCGGACCTTTATCAGCATCATGCTGAGCATCGGCGGGGACTCGGACGCCGCCGTCACGGTGACCAGCCTGTTGTTCTTCATCTGGCCCGGCGTGGTGAACCTGATCTCGCTGGGCTTCGGGCCGCCGGTGATCGGTGTCGACGCCCTGCTGTGGATCGCCCTGGTGGTCGGCGGACTGGTCGGGCTTTTCGACGGCCTGTGGGCCACCCACAAGTGGCTGGGCCTGGGCGTGCCGGCCTTCCTGCTGGACGTCACCTGGGGCCTGGGCGGCAACACCAACGGCGTGCTGATGCACCTGATCAACTTCGCCTGGGGGCATCACGGCGACGACGCCACGGAGATCCGCCAGGACGCTCATCGCTATGTCTACGGGTTCGCGATCCGGGCTGGCTTCGCCTTCACCCAGGGCGCGGTGATGAGCAACACCGGCAACTGGAACCCGGCGTCCGAGCTGTTCAAGCACGAGAGGATCCACATCTGGCAGAACCGGGTGCTGGGGCCGTTCTTCTGGTTCTCCTATGTCGGCTGGATGGCGTTGACGATCATCCCCTCGCTGATCGCCGGTCTGATCGACTCCCAGCGCCGTGTCGGCGACGCGGTCACCTGGTGGACCTATTTCGATAATCCCTGGGAGGTGATGGCCTACGGCCTCGCCAATCCCAGGGACCGGACTGAGCAGGTCTTCATCAGCGGCGGCGGCCAGGTCACAGGCTGGGTCTGCTGGCCCTGGCCGTTGGCGATCGTCCTGTCGGTGGTCGGGGTGCTGGGCCTGGGCGCCGCGTTCGTCGCGATCCTGTTGGCCGGCTATGGGTGAGGCGCGTCGATGAAGGTCGTCATCATCATTCTGGTCCTGATCGTCATCGGCTTCGTCGTGGCGATCGGCGTCGCCGTCTATCGCGCCACCACGCCGCCCGCGCCCCCGTCGGCCCACGGACCGCCGACCAAGAGCAATGGCGAGATCGACGACGACGCCCTGGCGAGTTGGGAGCCTCCGCCCATGGCCGCGGTCATGGGCAGGCTGTCACGCCCGTTCGCGCCGAAGCTCTTCAAGAAGACGATCCCGGTCACCAGCGAAGCCAATTCGCAGAGCGCCCCGCTGCCGATCCCGGCGGCCGACAAGAACATGCGCATCGCCCGCCTGCGTCTGATCACGGGGCTGGGGGCCGTCGTGACCTATGGGTGCGAGGAAAGCGAGGACGAAGGCAGGGAAGGGGAGACCTGTCCGCAGGTCGCGTGCCTGTGCCGCGAAAATACGGTCCTGGAGGAGGACGACGTCAAGGCCTGCGAGGAGCCCTGGCGCAAGGCGCGGGCCAGCGGCGACGGCAGGTTCGTCTGCCATGAGAAGGACGACGACGTCTCGGCCGTGATCTATCGAGACGGCGGCGCGATCGTGGTCGCGCCRATGCGGGAGGAAGCCGTCGAGGTCTCGGTCCGCTGATCCGAGGGCTCTAGACCCGCACCGTCCGGAGCGTCGAGATCGTCGCCAGGATCGATCCGATCAGCAGGATCAGCAGCCAGATCGCCCCGACGATGGCGATGATCAGCGCGCCGATGGCGTCGGTGATGGCGGCCAGGAAGCCCGGCGGAAAGTCGATCAGGAAGGCCAGCAGCAGGGTCGCGCCGATCGAGACCGCGCTGAGGATGACGATGCCCTTGTTCTGCAGGAAGCGCTCGTGGGCCAGGATTAGCAGGATGCAGAACGCGATCTTCAGGATCAGGATTAGGCCCAGTGTGGCGGTCGCCGCGCCGGTCGGGAAATCGGCGAAAGCCACGAAATAGGCGATCGTGCCGAAGGGCACGGCCACCAGCAGAGTGATCATGAGGATCAACAGGCCCAGGGCCGCCAGGGCCATGACGATCGCGCCCAGCAGGCCGAAGAAGGCGATCACCAGGGTGACGATGCCCTGCACCCGGCCGATCACGCTGCGCGAGAGCAGGATGCCCAGGCCCATCAGCAGCACGGTGTAGAGCAGCAGGCCGTCGAGCACCGGCAGGTAGCGAATGCCCAGGCCGGGCGTCGAGGCCTCGAAACCGACTTGGTGCACGGCGTTGAGAACGAAGGCCGAGGCGCATTCCACCAGCAGGGCGATCAGCAGGACGAAGCCGGCCAGCCAGAAGAACGGCGTACGCAAACGGTCCATGGGAGAGGCCCCAGGTTGAAACGTGAAGTCTGCCCAATCTCCACCATCGCGACAAGATAAACGTACTGTGTCTTTATAGTTGTGTGTCCGGGCGCTCAGCGCCGCTGGCGGGCCAGAGCGCGTTCCAACGCCCGCTGATTGTAGTCGTCGTCCACGTGGTCCGGCGTATCGACACGCCAGAAGCCGAAGGCGTTGAGGCCGTAGGCGGGCTCCAGGGTCGACTCCGCGGGACGCGTGATCTTGTTCTGCAGGCTGTCGAGAATCCAGACGTCGCCTTCGCCGGCTTTCACGCCCAGCACCGCATGGCCGCTGGGCGGCGTGGTCGTCAGCGTCACGCCGATGATCAGATAGATCTCGGCGTCGGGAATCCCAAGGCGTGTCAGGCCCCAGCGCTTGACCAGGGCGATGTCCTCGCAATCGCCGCCGATGGTCAGGGTGTTGACAGGCGTGGCCCAGATGTCGTCGCGAAGATAGAGGTCGAAATCGTTCATCTGCTTGACGCGGTCGTTCACGTAGGCGTTGACAGCGGCCAGTTGGGCGGTCCGCGGCATGCCGCGCACCTTTCTGTCGAGGAAGTCGCGATAGGCCTTCACCTGCGGGATGTCGCTGCGCGCCAGCAGTTCGGCCGTTAGGATTTCCGACTGACGCAACGGCTGGGCGCGTCGCAGAATGAATTCAGGATAGTCGGTCTTGGTGAAGATCAGGTTCGACGCCGCCTGGGCGGCGGAAATCGGCGCGATAAGGGTCAGGCCGATCGCGATCGCGAGCCCGGTGAGTTTCATGAGCACGAGTCTCCTGATCGGCGCTCGATCCGATCACCTAGGCGTGCCGGCGGGCCTTGGACAATCGGGCGTTCCAGCCGCCGCCTCCGGGGAAAGACCTGACCGCGCGCGACGATTGATGAGCCGCCGTTCGGCCCTGGTTCGACCTGTCGCGATTTTGAACGCCCGTGCGGCATCCGTGGACGGATGACGTTCAGTAAGCCCTCCAACCCTTGCCTAGCTTCGACAGGCGCCTACATGCGACCTGCCGGCTCCCGGCTGGAGGCTGGGATAATCGGCGCGTCGCCCCGAAGATTCCCGAGAAGCAAGGCTTGAGCGTGATTGTACGAACGACGGCCCTGGCCATGCTCGCCGCCGGAAGCCTCTTGGCGGTCGGCTCGTCGGCGCACGCCCGGGCGGCGGCCGAAACGCCGGTTCCGCTGGTCGCCGCGCCGGACGCGGCGTCCGACATGGCGCAGACGGCCTACGATCCGCTCGAGGGCTTCAATCGGGGCAGCTACGCCTTCAGCATGGGGCTGGACCGCGCCGTGTTCCGCCCCGTGACCCATGGCTACATGGCTGTAGCGCCCAGGCCGGTCCGACACCGGGTGAGCTCCTTCGTCTACAATCTAGGCGAGCCCAATACGGCCCTGAACGACGTCCTGCAGGGCAAGCCCAAGCGGGCCGGCAGGTCATCGGCCCGCTTCGCGATCAATTCCACCGTCGGCGTGCTGGGACTGTTCGATGTCGCCGCCGGCATGGGCATCCCGTCGCACGACTCCGACTTCGGCCAGACATTCGGCCGCTACGGCGTCAAGCCGGGCCCTTACCTCTACATGCCGATCCTGGGGCCGCTGAATTTCCGGGACGGGGTGGGTCGGGTCTTCGATTTCTTCACCGATCCCGTCGGCCTCGCCGGCCAGGGATGGCGCAGCACGTTCGGCGCCACCCGTCTGGTCGTCCAGGTCATAGACACGCGCGCCAACGCCGACCTCGCGTTCCGGGCGCTGGACCAGGCGGTCGATCCCTACGCCACCGCGCGTTCGGCCTACGGACAGCACCGCGAGGCCGTGGTG